>CAIMNN010000410.1 GCA_903842845.1 uncultured Acidobacteriaceae bacterium
ACGGTCTTGGTGCCGACGGTCGCCGTAACGCTTTGGAAGGTGATCTCGAGCGCGTTGAGCGTGATGGTATTTGTGGGCTGAGTGAGCTTCAGGTCGATGGTCTCTTTGCCGGTGAACGTCGCGGCCTTCAGGTCGGGCGTCAGCGTGAGCGCGTAGTTCGAGGGGGTGGCGTTCTGTGGCAGGCGCTCGGCCTCAACGGAGGTGGCGCAGAAAGTGGCTGCTGCAAGCACAAGCGCAAATGCAGTGAATTTGCGGGCGATTGGGGCAAAACGCATGGGTTGTCCTCAAATTTGGGGTGAATTGGCCGCGGTCTTCGGGCGACATTTAATGATACGATGAGCGGGTCGGATTGGTTCCATTGCGGTTGATAGCGTGTGTGTGGAATATATATGTGAACCAGCAGGCTGCGAGGGGGATTGCCATGCGTGCAGTGAAACTGGGCTTTTGCATCTTTATAATGATGGCAATTGGCGCCGCGCTGATGGCGCAAAAGCCTCATAACGTGCCGGGCGCCGATGAGCGTTACAAGGTGGACATTCTTGTTGTTGTGGCGCATCCAGACGATGAGATTTACTTCTCAGCTTATATTCTGCGGGCGATGCAAGAGGAACATAAGCGTGTGGCCGTGATCTATGCAACACGTGGTGACAGCGGCGGTAATGGTGAGGGGCGTGAGCGTGGGCCTGCGCTTGCCGACGCGCGTGAGACGGAGGCACGCGACGCGTGTGCGCGACTGGGCATCACAAAGGTTTGGTTTCTGAACGCCGTAGACACAGCACAACAGAACCCATTGGTCTCACTGGCGCGTTGGGGGCACGGGGAGAACCTGGAACGGCTAGTGGCATTGGTTCGCCTGACACGGCCTGAGATACTGCTTACTCATCTGCCGGCCGTAACCATAGGCGAGGATCACGGCGACCATTCCGCTGCCGGTGTTCTGGCCACTGAGGCCTTTGATCTGGCAGCGAACCCGCTCGCCTTTCCCGAGCAGTTGTCCGGCGAGATGCATGAATACGAGGCTGCGCTCTCAAATTTGCGGCCATGGCAGCCGAGCAAGCTTTACTTTACCAGCGATTCAAGTGATCGACACAGGTTTGATGGCAGCGGGCCACGGTACTCGGTGTGGGGGCTCTCGCCTGCTGAGAAGAAACCTTATTGGCGGCTGGCACTCGAGTCGGCGCTGATGCATCGCACGCAATTTCCGAGCGAAGTGAAGGCGGCGCTCCTGATGAATGATGCCGAGATGGAGAAGTTCTTCACCGGACCGGCGAGCGAATGGTGGCCGGAACCGTTGACACTGATCTTCGGCAAGTCGGTTGTGGGTGGAAGCGCGAGTGAGGATGTTTTTGCGCATGTCAATGGCCGGTCTGAATTGGCCCAGGACAATCATGCGAATCCACAGCCACAAAGCAGCGGCGTGCACATCGAACTGGGCGGGCCATGGGGCTTTTTGGCCCAGTTTGGCCGTGCGCATGGGTTGCCCGACGGGCTTATGCCGCAATCGCCTGAGATCGCTGTGAAGTCAGGCACGCGACTGGTGATTCCACTTGTGGTCAAGCATGATCCGGGCACCAATGTGACGATTCACCTGGCTGTCAGTGCACCAGAAGGCTGGATTGTAAAAAATGGCGAAAGCGATTTTCCATTGCCCGCTGCCGAGGCGGAAACGACTATCGCGTTGGAGCTGGAGACTCCAGCGCAGCCTAGGCCAGGGATTGAGGAGTTGGTACTTCGCGGTGAAATAGAAGGGAAGCCGCTCGGCGAAGTGAAGATGCGCATTCAGGTGAATAGTGGCGCTTTGCCGCAGTAAGTAAAGTAGTCGGTTGGCAAAGAACAGGTGCTAAACATTCTCCGCGGCTTTATCTGCAGGCTTGGCGAAGAACGCGTCGAGCAGCAGCAGTGCCGCGCCAACGCATATCGCCGAGTCAGCCACGTTGAAATCGGGCCAGTGGTAATGAACGATTGTGACCTCGATGAAGTCTGTGACCGAGGCGTAGAGGATGCGGTCGTATAAATTGCCAACCGCCCCGCCGAGTATGAACGCGAGCGCTATTGTTGTTGCGCTGAGGCGGCGACTAAGCCGCCAGAGAAACGCAAGGATGAAAATGCACGCGACGCAGGTGAAGGCGATGAGCCCCCAGCGGACCGTGTTCGGCGAGGCTGTGTCGGCCAGGAAGCTGAAGGCCGCGCCCTCGTTCTGCCAATGCGAGATGCGCAGAAAGTGCGGAATGACCGGGATGAAGCGGCCTTCAGGCAGGTGCGCCGATATCCACATCTTCGTCGCGCGGTCGAAGGCGAGGATGAATGCAGTCAGGCCAAGCAAGAGCGGAAAGCGGCGGGGAACTGTCACTTTGCGGCCTCCTTCTTTGTGGGCTTCGGCTCGGCTGCGGCTGCTGCAATCTGCTCAGCGGTTGGAGGAGCGATGCCCATCTCTTTCAACGCGCCACGGCAGCGGCCGCACAGGTTCTCCCACGCGCCGTAGTTTGCCGTGTCCAACATAAAGTTCCAGCAGCGGCTACATTTTTGGCCACTTGCTTCTTTGATAAATGCTCTTAGGTCAGCGATGCCGGTTAAAATTTCTGTACCTTGTGGTGGATTCGCAAGTTGCTCTAGGCCATCTAAAAGATGACCTTCAGCTAAGGTGACGAATACTTTCGAAACGGCTGCCCAAAGCCAGGATGTCGCGCGTAACCGGGGATGGAAGCGTGCCCCAATCTA
>CAIMNN010000411.1 GCA_903842845.1 uncultured Acidobacteriaceae bacterium
AGTAAGTATACCGTTCGCCGGGCGTATCAACTGCGCCGGCAAACGCTCCGGGTCCTTCGCGCCCAGCACCACCTCGCGCAACACCACAGCCTTGTCCGCGCCGGCGATCAAAAAGAACACCCGCCCGCCCTGGTTGATCACCGGCCACGTCAGCGTTATCCGCGTCATCTGTTTCTGCGGAACCGCATTCGCCGTCACCAGCTCCGTGAAGTTGTAGATTGCTTGCGTCTCCGGGAAGATGCTCGCCGTGTGACCATCCGGCCCCATCCCGAGCGCGATCACGTCAAACCGAGGCGTCTCCGCGCCTTCCAGCTTGAAGCTGTTCCTCAACTCGCTCTCATACCGCGCCGCCGCAACCACCGGCTCCAACTCGCCCTCAATGCGATGTACCTGCTCCGGCCGGAACGCACGCCCCACCGCCGCCAAATTCTTCGTTAACGGCTCCAGCAGCGCCTCGCGCGTCATGCGATAGTTGCTCTCCGCATCCGTCGGCGGAACGCAACGCTCATCCACCCAATACAACTCAACCGCTTCCCACGGCATCCGAGCGACATATGGCATCTCCGCCAACGCGGCAAACATCGCCCTCGGCGTCGACCCGCCACTCACAGCCACCCGCGCCACGCGCCTGCGCCCGACAGCCTCCTCAACCGAAGCAACAAAATACTCCGCCGCCGCAACCGCCAACTTCTCCGCTGCAAAAACACTGTATTCAATTTGAATTGGCATATTTTTTACTCGCCTAGATATTTCTTGTACTGCAACTCGATCACACCCGTCGACCGCGCCAGCGCCAGCTTCGCCAAATTGTATTGCAGCTCGCTCTCAACCAAATTCGTCTCCGCCGCCGCCAAACTCGCCTGCGCCTTCACCAGCGGCAGATTGTCATCCACACCCGCTTCGTACCGCGCCGTCTCGTCGTCCAGCGCCTGCCGCGCCAGTTCAACATTTGACCGCGCCACCTCAACCAGCTTCGCCGCCGCATCCACATCCATCCGCGTCGAGCGCACCTGCTGGTCAATTCTGTCGCGCAAATCCGCAAGCTGCGCCTGCACCGCCCGCTCCTGCGCGCGCGCAATATCCACATCGCCACGCAGACTCGCCTCGTGGAACACCGGCATGCTCAACTCGCCCATCGCAACTAAATTCCCGTGCGTGCCCACGCCGTTCACCGCAGTCGCAGCATAGCGCCCGTTGAATGTCAGCGTCGGCCAGCGCTGATGGCTGTAACCTGCCCGCGCTGCCTCCGCCTCTTTCAACTGCGCTTTCAGTCTCTGAAAATCCTGCCGGCTCTCGTACGCCGTCGCGCGCAAGCTCTCCACACTCTCCACCGCAAGCTCGCTGTACGGTGTCGGGTCGGTCAACTGCAACGGCTGTCCCGGCGCCAGCCCAATCTCGCGCTTCAAAAGTATCAGCGCCTTCTCGCGCGCATTCTCCGCTGCAATCATCTTCTGCTCTTGCGCCTGCCACACCAGCCGCGCTCGCAGCTCATCCAGATTCGCCGCCACTCCGGCTAAATGCATCTCGTGCGCGTGGTCAAACAAAACCTTGTCGCTCGCTTCAAGCGCCCGCGCGTTCTCCACTTCGCTCTCCGCGGCCAATGCACGCAGATAAGCCGTCGCCACCTGCTGGACCACTTCGCCGCGCGCCGTCATCCGCGCAAAGTGTTGCACCTTGGACAACGCACCCGCAGCTTTGAAGACGTCTATCACCGGACCAGAAAAAAGCGTCTGCTTCATGCTGATGCTTCCCTCGGTCACATCGGCCTTGGTGATGAAGCTCAGTCCTGGCGGAATCCCACCCGGCAGAATGCTGCCCAGCTTCGCCACAAGGCTCGGCCCAAATCCCAGCGCCACCAGGTTCGTCTCGCGGAAACTGCGCAGCCCGTCCACATGAATATCCGGCAGAAACAACTGCATCGCCTCATAGTGCTGCCCGCGCGCAGCCTTCTCGTTGGCCTCGGCCTGCTTCAATCCCAGGTTCGTCTCAAACCCGCGACGCACCGCGTCATCAAGCGTCAGCTTCAACGTCTCGCTCGTCGCCACACCTGTTGTCACGCTGCCAAAGTAAGGATTCTGCGCGCTCGTCGCATTCGGAAAATATGGCGCAGCCAACGTATACCGCGGAATCTTCGGCACCACCGGCCGAACTATCGCGTCGTCCTGCTGCGCACTCAGGCTCACGGCGCTCATCGCGCCCACAGCCGCCAGCATAATTTTCACTCTCAAGCTCATCAATTTCTATTTTCGCATTGTCCGCGCAGGTCTATTTCACTTCCCGGCTTCTGGTAATTAGATTCAGCAGAAGCCGACAAAGTTTCGCG
>CAIMNN010000412.1 GCA_903842845.1 uncultured Acidobacteriaceae bacterium
CTGTCAGGGTAATGTCCGTATTACCGCTTGACGTAAAGCTGGTTGTACCAGTGAAGCCAACACCATTGACACTGGTGGTCCCGGCGGCACCATTCCAATCGTAGGCATACTTAAGAGTACCGAACGTCTTAACCCGACTTTCGCTGTTAGCTGATAGAAAGGGCTAATTTCGCTCCCCTGAGACGCTGGAACCCTTGATTTTCCTAGGGTCGCCTTGCGAAAATGCCTGTGGTGGAGACCCACCCCATGGACAGCCCGCCTGGTTGCGTGCAATGTTCGCGGCATCGGAAGATGTTTTTGCGAGCGAACAAACGATTCAAGGATGGCAAGGAACACCGCTACTGGAGTGTCGTGGAAAGCCGCCGCGTCGCCGGGGGCGGCTCCGTTCAGAAAACCTTGCTCTATCTCGGCGAGATCAACGACAGCGACCGCGCCGCTTGGACCCGCGCTATCGAAACCATCGATGAACGCGACCACGCCCGCCAGATTCACCTCTTCCCCGAAGACCGCACGCCCGACCCCCGCCTCGAACATTCCTCGATCAAGCTGCGCCTTGATCGCATCGAACTGTCCCGTCCACGCCAATGGGGCGGCTGTTGGCTTGCGCTGGAACTCTGGCACCGCCTCGATCTCGATGCCTTTTGGCAACCGCTGCTGCCCGACTCTCAAAAAGGTACGCCTTGGCTCAAGGTGCTCAAAACCCTCGTCGCTTATCGCCTGTTGGATCCCGGCAGCGAGTGGAAACTCCACCGCTGCTGGTTTGACCGCAGCGCCATGGCCGATCTTCTCGATGACGACTTCCGGCTCGCCGCCAAAGACACCCTCTATCGCTGCCATGATCGCCTGTTAGATCATCGCGAGGCTCTCTTCACCCACCTCAAAGACCGTTGGAGCGGACTCTTCGGTGCCAGCTATGACATCCTTCTCTACGATCTCACCAGCACCTACTTCGAAGTCGATGCCAACGGCCCGGTCACCGAGGCGAGCCGTCTCAAAGCCTTCGGTTACAGCCGCGACAAACGTCCCGACTGCGTGCAAATCGTCATCGCCCTCATCATCACCCCTGATGGCCTTCCTATCGGTTATGAAGTCATGCGCGGCAACACTTCCGACAAAACCACGCTGGCCGATATGCTCAAGAAAATCACCGACCGCTATGGCAAAGAGCGGCGCACCTGGATCATGGATCGTGGCATCCCCACCGAGGAAACCCTCGCTCAGATGCGCCAAGCCAACCCTGCCGTGCGCTACCTTGTCGGCACCCCGAAAGGTCGTCTCACAAAGCTGGAAAAGGATCTCGCCACCAAAGACTGGCAACAGGTCAAAGACGATGTACACGTCAAACTCCTGTCGCTCGACGGCGAACTATACGTATTGGCCCGCAGTCTTCCACGCCGCAACAAGGAGAGCGCCATGCGGCGCAAGAAACTCAAAGCCTACTGGGCGCGCCTCAAAGAACTCCAAAAGCGCGACAAGCTCACCCGCGATGAATTGCTGCTGGCCATCGGTGCCGCCAAAGAAAAGGTCGGCCGCAACGCTCACCGACTCGTCATCCTTCATCTACCCGGTTCCGAAGAACAAATCACCGCCGACACCTTTCGCTTTGAGTTAGATCGGGGAAAACTCAAAGCCACTCGCCGCCACGAAGGCCAGTATTTGCTGCGCAGCAACCTAACAGGAGAAAATCCCGCCGAACTGTGGCGCAACTACATCAACCTCGTGCGCATCGAAGAAAGCTTCCGCACATTCAAGGGCGACCTCGGACTGCGCCCCGTCTTTCACCAACTCGACGGACGCATCGAAGCCCACGTCTTCATCAGCTTTCTCGCCTACTGCCTGCACGTCACCCTTGAGCAATACAACAAAAAGGCGGCCACCGGCCTGAGTTCTCGCAGCGTGCTGGAGCGGATGTGCGAGATCCAGATGCTCGATGTGACCATCCCCGCCACCGACGGTCGCGAACTGCGGATGAAACGCTACACAAAGCCTGAGAAAGTCCACCATCTGCTGCTCGATCAACTCGGCTTCACCCTGCCCGCCCAGCCCCCGCCCGAAATCAGAAATCCAATGCCTGTGGTGGAGACCTTTTGAGAAAATGAACGCAATCTCAACGATTCGAATCAGAAAAGCGCACTAACAGCGAAAGCCGGGTTATCTCCACAATCCACCTCCTTCACTTCCCAATC
>CAIMNN010000413.1 GCA_903842845.1 uncultured Acidobacteriaceae bacterium
ATTCGGATTCGCAATATACCCCGTACCGCCGGGCAGCCAGTTGTGTTTGTTGTTGTCCTTGCGTGGAGTCCCGGCAAAGTTCGGCCGCGGGTTCCCGTACGTCGGCAGTGGCGTGCCATCGTAGGTGTTGAACGTTAGCGGACGCCCGCCGTTCACGCGCCACACGCCATTCGTCTTCCAGCCGCCTGCAACCGCATCCACCCACTTCGGAATACTCCCGCCAAACTTTTTGCCGCGCCCAAACGGCAGGTCATAGCTGTAGCTCAGCTGGAACACCATCGGAATATCGAACGTCGAAAGGCTCCGCTCCATCTGCGGCCGGTTCGGGTCCTGCATACTCGTAAAGCTTCCCAGCCATGTCGTGTTGTCATCCGGAACCGATGAATCGTCTATCGACTTCGACCACACAAACGTCGCAAGCAACTGCATCCCATTTGAATAGTTCTTCTCCGCCATCAATTGCAGCCCGTGATACGTCGAGTTCGCTATCGGCCACGCCTCCGTCGACACTCCATCCGGGAACTGCGGATACGGCAGGTCCAGGTTCAGTTGCAAAATCTGCGGTTGCGCAAGAACACTGTTCTGCAACTGCGCGTTCTGTTCTGTCTTCAATCCATTGTTCGGGTCGTTCACAAAGTTCGCAAATGGATTGTTCACCGACGTCAGCTCGTTTTGTATCTGGTCGGGACTCGCTGACTCTATCCACGGCCCCAGGTGGTTTATCCAGTTTGCGCCGCTGAAGTAAAGATGCGTTCCCTTTTTGCCCACATAGATCATCGACAGCTTCACATTGAATGGCACCTGCTCTTCAAACCCAAATGTCCAGCTTTGCTCGTACGGAGTGTGGTTCATCGTGCGCAGCGGCCCCGTCGTTTGGTAGCCGAAATCCGTCGTCACCCCAAATGAATTCCCCGAAGGCTGGTTCAACCCATTCGGATAAGGATTGCTCATGTGCAGATACGGCGTCGACAGGTCATTTTGGTAGGTGGGAATGATCCCCGTCGACATGTTGTACCCTTCAGACCCATACGGCGTCACACCCGACGCCCCGGCGCGCGACTGCGAATAATAAATTCCATACCCGCCGCGCATCACCGTCTTCGGATCCAGTTGATACGCAAATCCAAACCGCGGCTGTATGTCGCGGTAATCCGTGTTCACCATGTGCCGCTCGCTCGAGCTCGCAAAAACATCACCACCTGTGATTGCTCCATATCCTGGAATATTCACCGGCCACTGCGCCGTCGGGTCAAACCAGTTCTGCCGATTGTGCCGGTCCGTGCGCGGCACGCCAAAGTCATAACGCACGCCAAGGTTCAGCGTCAGCTTCCTGTTCACCTTCCAGTTCTCCTGCACAAACCACGCAAACTGACGGTCTTCCGTCGCCGGCCGGTCTTGTATCTCTATCGACGTACCGCTGTTCATCTGCCCCATCATGAAGCTGGCCATCGCATCGCCGCCGCAGAATTCTGTCGGGTAAGGGCATCCACTCGTCCCTGAGAGATCAAAACTGAATGTCCCATCCGGCGAATTCGTCTGGATGTAATTCATCTGGTGTACGCGCCCTTCAAATCCCACCTTTATCTCATGCGCGCCTATCGTCCGGTCGATTGCAACAGTCAACTGCCCCGCGTCCTGCCCTTGCCGGTAATTCCCATACGGGTCGCCGCCGATATCCGTAAACCCCGCCGAATAATATCCGCCCGAGATAAACACGGCCGGCACACCCATGAAATTGTTCGCATTCAGATACTCAGGAAACCCGAGCTTCGCCAGCGGATCCGTCACGCCGCCCGCGCCGTTGTAAGCGTTGATGTTCTCCATCCCGCGCGTAAACCCGACCGTCGTCGTTAACACCATCTTCGTGCTGAACGTGTGCACGTCATTGATAGCGAACAAATGCGAACCGCCCTTGTTCGGCCCACCCGCGCACGGGTCGGCAAAGTTGCCGAAACAGTTGTATGAGATGGCAGTGCTCCACTGCCGCGAATACTTCGCGCTCAACAAATTCTTGTCGCTGAAACGGTGGTCTATCTTGATGTCGTACTGGTCGTTCGGATAAGAACCCGCACCGCTCGCCGCCCAGTTGTCATAGATGTTGCCCGACAGGCTCGGATTCTCATGTGGAAACAGCTTCATCAAATTCTGCGCCACCGGGTCTATCAAATTCCCCGCCCCGCCCGACAACTGGTACGGTGTTCCATTCAAATTCGGATTACCCGGGCTCTCGTACGCACCAATATTGTTGTAAGGAATAAACGCCGCACGCGTCACGCCCGAGTACGTTTGCCCATCCGGCCCTACGCTCTCTCCATATGTCCCCGAGTACGGGTCCCATATCTGTCCCTGCGGTGCCGAACACAATCCCGACGAATCAAATGTGCCGCCATAAAAAGTGCACACGTTGCCGAAGTCGCCGTTGTTGCGCTCAACATCGGTCGGCACACCCGCCGCATAGGTGCCCGCCGAGGTCTGCCGCGTCGCATCGTAATCAAAAAAGAAAAACGTCTTGTTCTTGAAGATTGGACCGCCCAGCGTTCCGCCGAAGTTATGCCTGTGCACCGAAGGCAACGGGCTGCCATAAAAATTGTTGAACCACGAGTTCGCGTCCGTCAGTTGGTTCCGCTCAAAGTCATAAACCTCGCCGTGGAATTTGTTCGTTCCCGAGCGCGTCACCATGTTCACAACCGACCCGCCCGTAAAACCATACTCCGCGCTGAAGTTCGATTGCTCCACCCTGAACTCTTCCACCGCCTCCGAACTCGGTGTATACGTCATCTGCGTCACGCCGCCGTTCGGCTCCATATTCGTAACTGTAACGCCGTCCATCAAGACATCGGACGTCGAGTTGCGACTGCCGTTCGACACAAAATTCGTTCCCGTGCAACCCGTCCCGCACTGGTCGTCCGCCTCCGTCACGCCCGGCGTCAATGCTGTCAGGTCCATCAAATAGCGGTTCACCAGCGGCAGGTCGTTGATGAACTTTCTGTTCACCACCAGACCCGTCGTCGCGTCCTCCGCGTCCAGGTGCTGCGCATCGGCGTTCACCTCCACCGTCTGCGTCAAGCCCGCAACCTTCATCACCAGGTTCGCCGACGGATTCTCGCTCACGCTCAAGCGCACATTCGTCCGCTGCGTCTTGCCAAAGCCGTTCATCTCCGCCACAACCGTGTACGTGCCCGGCGCGACCGAGCGGAATATATAACGCCCGCTTCCGTCTGTCACAGTCTCAAACTTGTAGCCCTTCTCCTGGTCCACAAGCTGAACCTTCGCGCCCGGTATCACCGCGCCCGTCGCATCCGTCACCAGCCCGCTCACTGTGCCAAAATACCCCTGGCCGTGCATCAGGACTGCGGCACAAACACAAAGCATCAATATTGAAAAGCTCTTCAGGCAGACAAAAATTGACTTGCTCACGTGCGCTCCAGTTAGTTCGTCAAGTTGGCTCCAGGCTTTGCTTCACCGGCAGAAAAGCCGCTTCCACAGCCCTCGGAACATGCGAGGAATTTTACACCTTCAAGGCAACAACAAGCTTCATTCTTCACACCCTCAAGTTGTGACTCACGGCACCCACGCCTCCATCACGGAGTGATACCATTTTCTTCGCTCTATGGATAATCATTCCGCCTCCGCTCAAACCAGCCAGCTCGCCGCCCTCGCACGCCTCATCGGCAACACTCCCCTGCTCGCCATCGACTACTTCTTCAACGGCCACAACCGCCGTATCTTCGCCAAGTGCGAGCAGATGAACCTCACCGGTAGCATCAAGGACCGCATGGCCCTGCACATCCTCCGCAGCGCCATCGCAGATGGCCACCTCCACCCCGGCGACACCATCGTCGAAGCCACCAGCGGCAACACCGGCATCTCCTTCGCCGCGCTCGGCTCCGCCCTCGGCCACCCCGTCAAAATTTTCATGCCCAACTGGATGAGCAGCGAACGCAAGCAGCTCATCTCCAGCTACGGCGCTGAGATCATCCACGTCTCCAAGGAAGAAGGCGGCTTCCTCGGTTCCATCCGCCTCGCCGAAGAGTTCGCCGCAACCCACCCCAACGTCTTCCTCCCCCGCCAGTTCCAGAACACCGCCAACATCGAAGCACACGAATCCACCACCGGCCCTGAGATTCACCAGCAGCTCACCTACGCCGGTCTCTCCGCCCACGCCTTCGTCGCCGGCGTCGGAACCGGCGGCACCGTCATGGGCGTCGGCCGCTATCTCCGCTCGCTCAATCCAAAGGTCCGCATCCACCCCGTCGAGCCCGCCGAATCCCCCACCATCTCCACCGGACACAAGGTCGGCCATCACCGCATTCAGGGCATCTCCGACGAGTTCATCCCGCCCATCGTCGACCTCAAAGCGCTCAACCCCGTTATCGCCATCTCCGACGGCGACTCCATCCTCATGGCGCAAAAGCTCGCCGCACGCGCCGGACTCGGCGTCGGCATCTCCTCCGGTTGCAACTTCCTCGCCGCCGTCAAACTTCAGGATGAGCTCGGAGAAAACTCCGTCATCACCACCATCTTCGCCGACGACAACAAAAAATATCTCACCACCGACCTCCTCCGCGACGAGCCCATCAAAACCGACCACCTCACCCCGCACATCAACATCCTCGGCATCTCCGTCCTCAATCGCTGCTGCACATTCTGCAACGCCGACCACGTTTAATTTATTGCAATTTGAGGGTGCCCACGGTCCCTCGCTGTTGGGGACTGGGGAGTGAACTATCTCTTCCCGAGCCCCGTCCATCGCCGGGTACTTCACTTCTCGATTTTGAGTAGTGGTATGTATGCATGAGTATGGACACTGACTAACTTTGATTCCTCAAGCAGACAAATACTTCTGTAAACTTCCGATGCAATCATGAAACAATGCGAGGAACCCCAGCGCGCTCAGGAGGCTCCCCATGCCAGCCATCACTGTCAACGGCGTCCGCCACGAACTCACCGCATTCCCCGACACGCCTCTGCTCTACTTCCTCCGCAACGACCTCGCACTCACCGGCCCGCAGTTCGGATGCGGCCTCGCCCAGTGCGGCGCATGCGCGGTCCTCATCGATGGCAAAGAAGAGCGCGCCTGCATCACCCCCGTCGGCACCCTCGACGGCAAAGATGTCACTACACTCGAAGGCCTCCCCAATCGCTGGGCAAATCAAAAACACATTCCCGCCGACGAGAGACACGAGCTCCTCCACCCCGTCCAGCAAGCCTGGATCACCCATCAAACTCCCCAATGCGGCTTCTGCCAGAACGGCATGCTCATCAAAGCCACCGAACTTCTCGAGTCCAACCCCAGCCCCACACCCGCCGAAATCAAATCCGCCTTCACCACCTCCGGCCTCTCCCCCATGCTCTGCCGCTGCGGAACCTACAAGGCAATCTTCGAAGCAGTCCAACACGCCGCCACACTGATGGCCCAAAGGAGCTAGCCTCGATGACCCACTTCTATAAAGCCACTCGCAACCTCTTCGGCGCACAGCTCTCCCGCCGCCAATTCCTCCGCACCGGCGGAGTCCTCGCCGTCGGCGCAACCTTCACCAGCAAACAACTTCTCGCCGACTCCGCCAAACCCGCACTCACGAAAAATTCCATCGATCCATCCCTCTCCGCCTCATGGATCGAAATCCACCCCGACAACACCGTCCTCATCCGCACCGGCAAACCCGACTTCGGCCAGGGAACCACCTTCACCGCATTCCGCCAGATTGTCGCCGATGAACTCAGCGTCACCTTCGACTCCATCACCACCGTCGTCGCCGGTGACACCGACACCACCCCCGACGGCAGCGGCGCATTTGACTTCCTGAGCAGCGGCATGCCCAACATTCGCAAAGCCGCTGCCTACACCTATCAGGCCCTCCTCTCTCTCGCCTCCGATCACTTCGCCGTCGCCAAAGAAAAACTCACCGCCAAGGACGGCGCATTCTCCGCCGTGGGCAAACACATCACCTACGGCGACCTCATCAAGGACCAGCAGCTCAAGCTCTCCATCCCCATCAAGGGCGACCTCCTCAGCTTCGACGGCATAACCATCGACGGCAACCCGCCCATGCGACCCGTCAGCGAATACACGGCTATTGGTAAATCGTTTGCCAACCCGCGCACCGTCGCCAAGGTCACCGCCAAGGAATCCTGGATCACCGACCTCCGCCTCCCCGGAATGCTCCACGCGCGCGTCATCCATCCCAAAACTCTCGGCTCAACGCTCATCTCCGCAGCCCAGCCCGACAAAACAAAATTCCCCAACGCCCAGCTCTTCGTCAAAAACAACTTCGTCGCCGTCGTCGCGCCCACTGAGTGGCAAGCAGTTCAAGCCGCGCAACAAGTCGCCGACTCGACGCGCTGGTCCGACTGGCAAGGCCTCCCCGCGCAAGCAACTCTCTTCAAGCACCTGCGTGAAAACTGCGATTGGAAATCCACCGCCGTCTCCAAAGGCGAAACCAACAAAGGCGACACCGCCAAATCCCTCGCCGCCGCGCACAAAAAAATCTCCGTCACTTACGAAATGCCTTTCATGAAGCACGCGCCCATCGGCCCCACCATCGCCGTCGCCGACGTGCGCGCCGACGGCACCACTCACGTCCACGCCCACACTCAATTCCCGCAAGCCCTCCGCGGTCAGATCGCGCTCATGCTCGGCACCAAGCCCGACAACGTCATCGTCCACGCCTACGCCGGCCCCGGACACTACGGCCGCTCCAACGGCGGCAACTCCGGCGGCGAAGACGAAGCCGTCATCCTTTCCCAAGCATTCGGCAAACCCGTCCGCGTTCAGTGGATGCGCGCCGACGACATCCAATGGTCCACGCAATCCCCCGCCGCATTCTCTGACGTATCAATCGCGCTCAACGAACACGGCCGCATCACCGCTTATCAGATCGATCACTACATGCCCGCCATGCAGGACGACCGCCCCATCGGCGCCGTCCTCGCCGGCCTCCCCACCATGCCCCCGCCCAGCCCGCAAGCGCAGGACATCACCTCCACCGTCAACGCCCCGCAAGACCCCTGGGTCTACGCCGCCGTTCCCGAACTCAACGAACTCTTCCACGGCACAACGCAACTCGGCCAATCCAACTCGCCCATCGCCGTCGGCCTTCGCGACCACTCCATGCGC
>CAIMNN010000414.1 GCA_903842845.1 uncultured Acidobacteriaceae bacterium
CAAGCTCGCCCTCGATTCGCTCGTCGAAATGAAAGAAGAAGATCTCAAGGAACTCAAAAATTCGGTCATCTTCGACGAGGCCGCCCATGACTTCCATGTCCGCGGACTCACACCCGCTGAAATCCAGCAGACCCGCTGGCTCGAACGCGCCAAAGACCTCAATACCTTCGGCGACTTTCAGAAGCTCGTCCTCGACGAAAGAACAAATGGTGAAGCCTTTGAAGAGGGAACTCGTCAGCTCATCGGCATTCTAACCAAAAATCCCGAGATCAAGTCCTACACCAACGCTGCCGAAGACCTCATCGACAACATGTACGATTACGTCGACCTCAAGAACACCTGGGAGATCATCAACACCCTCGACCACAACTCTGACCGCTACCTGCTTGCTGTCAAAAGCAATGGCGATCGCATGAAGGCCCTCGTCACGCGCATCAATCAAATTCAATCCCAGCTCAATGCTGTTCCGCCCTCAACTCAACTGCCTTACTGCAGCTCTGGGCATTAAAGGAGCTTGACCGCTTATGAAAACATTCGCGACACTCATATTTGCAATCCTGCTTGTCACTGCGGCTAATGCGCAATCAACCGATGCCCCATTCAAAGGCGCGGTACTCAACGGTCATCCCGCTCTGCTCGTTCCATTCGACGCTCACGGACTTTGGTATAACGCTGTTGAACTCACCGGCACCGATGCCGAGCCATCCTTGTCCTTCTACGCGCACACGGTCGAGCGTTCCTCCTGCGGCGCTGTTATCACCATCTCTGATCAAAAGGTGAGCGTGCGTCACATGGATGCCGGTTGTGCAAAGCAGGACTTCGAGGCCCCGCGCACCAGCATGAAGTACGACAATATCGGATTCAAAAATCCTTCAATGTTCATGGCGAGATGGATGGAGCTCAAGGGCGGCGGCCACAATGAGAAATGGATGATCGACCAGGAGCCGACTCACAGCCAGATGAAAGCCAGCGCGAACGATTTAATTCGCCGTTCCGATAATCGAGTGCCCATCTACGACTTTTTCCAACTGTCGCTCCAGTCCTTCCCGACCGCTCTTAACGCCTTCTGGTCAGAGCGCAACGACATCGTTCGCCCCGGCTCTGAAGTTGAGTTTTCAAAGAAGGCCGCTGCATGGCGTATTCTCACCGTCAAGCCCGACCTTCCTGAAGAGGTCAAGCGCGAGCGCACACTCGCCGAAGCTTACTTGCAAGACAAGGACATCCCCTCAGCCGTCGAACATTACAAGCTCGGCCTCAAGGCTTATCCCACCTGGCCGCAGGGTTGGTTCAACCTCGCGCTTATCGATGGCTCATTGGGCAACTACGACTCCGCCTCACAAGAGATGAAGTTCTATCTCGAACTCACACCCGATGCCCCCGACGCTGATGCCGCCAAGAACAAAATCATCATCTGGGAAGACAAATCAAAGAAGAAGTAGCGCGGAAGATTGAATCACATCTTTACTCCCACCCGCCCGAGCCTACAAACCCCGCCCAGTACCACGGATGCGTGCTTTTGCCCGCCGTACGCTGCTCCTGAAGCAGTTTGCGCGCCGACGTCCACAACGCATCAGCGGTCGTCGCATGTTCGCTGAGCCGCTGCTTGTACAACTCGCTCATAAACCGCTGCGTCACCTCATCGCCCACCGGCCACAGTGACATCACCACGCTGTGCGCGCCGGCAACTCTGAACGCGCGCTCCAACCCCAACACGCCTTCGCCATCGTGCAACTCGCCCACTCCGGTGTTGCACGCCGAAAGCACCGCCCAGTCCACGCCGC
>CAIMNN010000415.1 GCA_903842845.1 uncultured Acidobacteriaceae bacterium
CCACCTGCCCAAGCCGCACGAGGTCAAAAGCTACCTCGACGATTACGTCATCGGCCAGGACCAGACCAAAAAGAAGCTCGCCGTCGCCGTTTACAACCACTACAAGCGCATCCAGATGAACCGCATGCGCGGCAACGACGTTGAACTCGCAAAGTCCAACATCCTGCTCGTAGGTCCCACCGGCTCCGGCAAAACCCTCCTCGCTCACACCCTCGCAAAAATGCTCGACGTTCCCTTCGCCATCGTGGACGCAACCACGCTCACCGAGGCAGGCTACGTCGGCGAGGATGTCGAGAACATCATCCTCAAGCTCCTCCAGGCCGCTGACGGCGACGTCACCCGCGCTCAGCAGGGCATCATCTACATCGACGAGATCGACAAGATTGGCCGCAAGGACGAGAACCCCTCCATCACCCGCGATGTCAGCGGCGAAGGCGTTCAACAGGCGCTGCTCAAAATTCTTGAGGGCACCGTCGCCAACGTTCCCCCGCAGGGCGGGCGCAAGCACCCCCATCAGGAGTTCACCGCCGTCGACACCACCAACATCCTCTTCATCTGCGGTGGCGCTTTTGTCGGACTTGAACGCGTCGTCGGTCGCCGCATCGGCAAAAAAGCCCTCGGCTTCAAGGCCACCGAGAACGAAACCCAGGCCATGCGCACCAACCGCGACACTGAGCTGCTGCGCAAAACCGAACCACAGGACCTCATCAAGTACGGCCTCATTCCTGAGTTCGTCGGCCGCCTGCCTGTCATGGGCATCCTCGACGAGCTCGACGAGCCCGCACTGGTCGAAATTCTCTCCAAGCCCAAGAACGCCATCCTCAAGCAGTATCAGCGCCTCTTTGAGTTTGAGAATGTCCGCCTCCACTTCACTCCCGACGCCATCGGCGCAATCGCCCGCGAAGCACTCGCCCGCAAGGTCGGCGCGCGCGGCCTGCGTATGATCATCGAGGAGCTCATGCTCGACCTCATGTACCATCTGCCCAATAACAAGCGCGTGCGCGACATCGAGATAACACGCGACATGGTCGAACACCGCGACCTGACGCCAACACTCCTCGAAAAAGCCGGATAACAACAGTCAACAGCTCAACATAAATGCCCTGCGCTATGCAGGGCATTTTTGATTGCCGGATTATTTATCTTCCCAACCCATCAAGCCTATACAAAAAATATTCTCCATTCCCATGCACCAACTGCCCGCTCATCTCACGCCGCTCCACCGTCGTCAAATAATAGCTCGCCCCATACAGGTCGCGTATCTTCTCAAGCTCCTGTACGCTCAAATACGGATAGTGCCGCTTCAACTCATCCATGATGTGAATGCCGCGCGCGGTTAGCGGCCCTCCGTTCAGCGCCTCCAACCGGTGCTTCCACTCGATGATCTGATAGTTGTGCGGCGCGCGTTTATAGTCCCCCACCTGCGCCCGTTCCGCATCAACCCAGAAAATATTCAGCCACGGCGGCGATACGAACACTGCATCCTTCGGCGTTTGCGCGCGTATCCATTCCGTCATCTCCGCCCATTCAACATTTTCCTTATCCTGCCGGTTCTGCCATTGCAGCGCAAAATTCCGCACCGGCTTATTGAGCAAATACGCACTAGTCCCGACCAACAGCATTGCCGCCATGAGGAACGCACCATTCTTCCAGCCGAGCGGCAAACGCTTCCACCGCTCGCCATCCATCCACGCAAGCACTTGCCGCCAAGCCCAGCACGTCAGCGCCAGCAGGAAGAACAACAGCACCAGCACATCGGCCACGCGAAAAGGAAAGCTGAGCAAAAACCGGTAGCTGTGCAACTCCCACGCAATAAGCCCAAGGCCAAACTCAAGCGTCAGCACTATCAAGAATCCGCTCATCATCCGCGCTTCAAACTTCGGCAGTATCTTCCCATAAAGCCAAACGCTGGCCGCAGTCATCACCACCAGCGCCGCAAACAACAATATGCCGTGGAAACTCTCCGGATTCAAGTGCAGCGGGTCGGCAAACTCCACCGCCAGTTGCGATGAAATTGCCCGGTCCGCATCCGTGCTCACAGCATCGTACTTCAGCGCTATCATCGCCAGCGGCAGATTGATCAGTGTCGGCACCAACGCAAATGTCGAAATCTTCCGCCAGCCGAACTCGCGCCACGCCGCCAACACCGCAATGCCGATCGC
>CAIMNN010000416.1 GCA_903842845.1 uncultured Acidobacteriaceae bacterium
GCGGGGTTTTATCCGGCGAACATTGCGGCCGATGTGAGCGAAGAGCGCTTGCGGCGATTCTTTGTGCAGACCGAGCGCGGCTTCCAGGTGAGCAAAGATATCCGCGAGATGGTGATCTTTGCGCATCAGAACCTGATATCGGACCCGCCGTTCACGAAGCTGGATTTTTTGAGCTGTCGCAACCTGCTTATTTATCTGGATGCGGAGTTGCAGAAGAAACTGCTGCCGTTGTTCTATTACAGCCTGAACCCGGATGGAGTTTTGCTGCTTGGCAACTCGGAGTCGATAGGCACGGCGGTGGACATGTTTGCGCCAATAGCGGTGAAAGAGCGTTTGTACCGGAGGCTGAGCGCAGGAGTGCGCACGGAGCTGACCGAACTGCCGGCTATGCCTTTCCGCCGGGTGACGAAAAACTTTGCACGGCTGCCGCAGGCG
This sequence comes from uncultured Acidobacteriaceae bacterium, assembly GCA_903842845.1. GTDB lineage: Bacteria > Acidobacteriota > Terriglobia > Terriglobales > Acidobacteriaceae > CAIMNN01. Next base: position 436 of record CAIMNN010000416.1, read on the forward strand.
AACACACAGCAGATGGTCGTGAGCCTTCAGGCGCAGACCGAGAGCTTGCTGCTGAACCTGTATGCGCCGGCGGCGGTTCTGACGACGGACCAGGGCGAGATAGTTTTCATCAGCGGGAAGACGGGAAAGTATCTTGAGCCGGCGGCGGGTCGGGCGAACCTGAATATATTTGCGATGGCGCGCGAGGGATTGAGCGCCGTGCTGAGTGCGACGTTTGCGCAAGCGATACGGAAGAGAGAGGTAAAGTATTCCCGGAGCGTACCGGTGGAGGCGAACGGCCACACATTGTATGTGGACCTGACGGTGCAGCCGCTGACGGAGCCTGAGGTGCTGCGCGGGATGGTTCTGGTTGTGTTTACGGATGTGGCGGCACCGAGCACACCCAAGACCAAAGCCAAGGTTGGCCATGCAGCAGCGGCGCAGATAGGCACGCTCTCGAAGGAGCTGTTGCAGACCCAGCAGGCGTTGCAGATAACGCGGGAAGAGATGCAGACATCGCAGGAAGAGCTGCAAAGCATCAACGAGGAGCTGCAAAGCACGAACGAAGAGCTACAGAGCACGAATGAGGAGCTGACGACATCGAAGGAAGAGATGCAGTCGATGAACGAAGAGCTTCAGACGGTGAACCAGGAGCTGATAGCGAAGGTGGACGGGTTGTCACGTGCGAACGACGACATGAACAACCTGCTGAACACGATCGCTGTGGCGACGCTGTTCCTTGACAGCAACCTGAAGGTGCGGCGGTTCACGACGCAGACGCTGGACATCATCAAGCTGATACCGAGCGACCTGGGGCGGCCGATCAGCGACATGGACATCAAGCTGGATTATCCGCAGCTAGCCGAGGATGCGCGTGAGGTGCTGCGGACGCTGGTGTTCAAGGAGCGGAAGGTCACGGGCGACAACAAGCGCTGGTTCCTGGTTCGGGTAGCGCCGTACCGGACGCAGACGAACCGGATAGACGGTCTTGTGATCGGATTTGTGGACATCACCGAGATGAAGAAGTTGGAAGGCTCGATGCGCAAGAGCCTGGCGCTGTTGAAGGGAAGAAAGAACTCAACGCAAGCTGGAACGGAAGAGGGCATAGAGCTTGAGGGCTTGTTGAGCTCAGCCGAGCAGACGCTTGAAGAGTGCCTGAGCGAGATACCGAACGCGCCGACTCACGATAAACCAGTGAGTTGAGAGGGGAGGGACAGAAGAATGAACCCCCGAGAAACCAACAAAGCGAGCTTGCGCGCGCGTGCGGAAGAACAACTAGCGCAGAACGAATCCATAGCGCCACAACCGAAACAGCCTGTGAACACGCAGCGACTGGTGCACGAACTGCAAGTACACCAGTTGGAGCTGGAGATGCAGAACGAGGAGCTGCGGGAATCGCGCGCGCGGATCGAAGAGTCGCTGGAGCGCGTAAGCGACCTTTATGACCTTGCGCCGATGAGTTACTTTACGCTGGATTCCGAGAGCAAGATAGTGCAGTTGAACCTGACCGCGGCGCGGTTGCTGGGCAAGGAGCGCGCGTTGCTGGTGGGCATGCGGTTCCTGAATTATCTTGATTCAGCCAGCCGCATTGAGTTCCGCGCGGTGCTTGAGCATCTGTTTTTCAACCGGACCAAAGAGCATGTATGCGTGGAGGCGACACTTGCCAAGCCCAAGCTGCGGCACCTACAGATAGACCTGAATCTTGCGGAGGATTACCAGTCGTGCCGGATGACGGTGACGGACGTCAGCGAGCTGAAGCAGAGCGAGGAGTCGCTGCGCGAGACAAATGAGTTGAACATGGCGATGATAGATTCGCTTCCGTTCCCCATGCACATCATCAACGCCAAGGGTCACATTCTGTACATGAGCCAGAAGATGGTGGAAGAGGTTGGCAGACGCGCGGAAGGCGAGGTCTGCTGGAACGTGCTTGACCCGAAGCAGATGCAAGACAAGAACTGCCCGCTGCGGCAGCCAATACAGTTCGGAGTAACGACGATAACGGAGTCGACGGGAATCTACTGCCCGATGATGGACGAGGGAGCGAATCAAGGCGAGTCAGAAAGCGGTAGATTTTTTGAGGTACACCATACGGGCATGATGTACAATGGCGAGCCGGCGCTGCTGGAGATATTCATCGACCTGACGGAGCGGAAGCAGGCGGAGAAGCGTCAGGCGCAGGCGGATGCGGTGATCTGGCGTCAGGCGAACTATGACAAACTGACCGGGTTGCCCAACCGTTACTTGTTCTATGACCGGCTTGAACATGCGCTGCTGAACACGAAGCGTGAAAAGGGCAGCCTGACATTGATGTTCCTTGATATAGACAACTTCAAGATGATCAACGACACGCTGGGGCATCATCTGGGGGACGAATTGCTGGCGGAGACGGCGCGGAGAATCACCGGGTTGATACGCGAGACGGACACGGTGGCGCGATTGAGCGGGGATGAGTTCACGGTGATATTGCCGGGTCTTGCCGACACGGCGCGTATTGAGGCGATAGCCGAAGCCATTCGTGAAGAGATGGACAGGCCATTTGATTTTGGAATTAACCAGATTCACACGACGGTGAGCATTGGGATAACGCGCTATCCGGCCGACGGCACAGACGTTGAGACACTGATGAAAAACGCCGACCAGGCGATGTACTCAGCGAAATGGGCGGGACGGAACCAGTACAGCTACTTTACGCCTGAGATGGCGCAGGCAGCGAAGAAGGGTCAGCTACTTGCCGATGATCTGCGCAAGGCGTTGGAGCGGCGGGAGTTTTATGTTTGCTATCAGCCGATAGTAGAGTTGGCGAGTCAGCATTGGATAGGAGCGGAGGCGTTGTTGCGCTGGCGGCATCCGAAGCGCGGCGTGATAATGCCCGACGAGTTTATTCCGATGGCGGAGCAGATGGGTGCGATAAGCGACATCGGCTACTGGGTGCTTTCAGAAGCGAGCAATCAGGTGAAGCGCTGGTTGAGCCTGGGCGCGGAGTGCGCGCATGTGAGCATCAACAAATCACCGCGCGAGTTCAGCCGGGACAAGAATTTTCATCGCTGGCTGGACTTTATTGAGAAGTGTGGAGTGCCAACGGAGTGCTTCAATGTTGAGATTACGGAGAACCTGCTGGCAAGCGATTACCCCGGCATGAGCCAGAAGCTGCACGCGTACAAGGAAGCCGGGATGCTGATATCACTGGATGATTTCGGGACGGGGTATTCTTCACTTGCTTATCTGCGGCGTTTCAACATCGACGTGCTGAAGATAGACAGGTCGTTTGTGATGGATATGGAGACGAACCCGGACAGCCGGGCGATCATCAAGGCGATTATCGGATTGGCGCACGGCATTGGAGTGAAGACGACAGCCGAGGGCGTTGAGACAGAAGGGCAGCGGGAGATGCTGACGGATTATGGCTGCGATTATGCGCAGGGATTTTTGTTTGCCAGGCCGATAGAGGCTGATGAATACTTCGATGCGCTTGAAAAGAGGCAGCCGAAGTTGCAGCCGAGTGCAGAGCTGACAGTGTAAAAGGCCGGTGGGCAGGTTGTGATGGAAAAGGTTCAGGCGTCATCAGAGATAGATGACGCCTGATATTTTTTTGAGAGACGAGTAGGATGGCTGAGATTTTTTTGAGGACGGTGGGCGAGGTTAATTTGAGACAAAAAAAGCCCCCTTTGCGGGATGGAGATGCAAAGGGGGTTGCGAGAGATATTGCAGTTGAGAGTGTTTAGAAGTGGAAGACGAGTCCGTTGGCTAAACGGACGTCGTACTGATGGTTGTTGGCGTTGTTGGGCAGCGAAGTGGTGATGAAATCCGCTTCAAACAAGCGCAGTGAGAGGTTTTGCGTGACGCGGAGGTTTGCTCCGCCGCCCGCCTGAAAGGCTGTGCTGAATGCGCTTCCGGTTATCGACGTTGGGCGCGGGAAGATGCTGTTTGAGGCAGCATCGAACCCGAAGAGCGCCTGTCCGTAGAGGTTGAGGGTGTGAGCCGAAGATTTGGTCAAGCCGAAGTAATAACGAGGGCCCGCAACGACAGAGAACTGGCTCAGGTTCACGCCCGGCTGAATTGCGCGCGCGGTTTCGGCGTTAACATCCACAACAACAGCAAAGCCGTTAGGCTGCGAGTTGAATTTGTATGCGGTGTCAACGGAGATACCGGGCAGCACAAAGCTGTTGGTGGTTTGTGATATCTTGGCGATCTTGTAGGTGAAGTTGGTGGCCAGCTCGTAGCGCCCTTGAGCCTTGGTGCTGGCGGGCGCCACGTTGGCGGAGTTGTCTTGCGCACTCATGGAGCCAAGCACGCTAACGAGGATTGCAGTCAGGATCATTATTTTTTTCATTGTCATTTTCTCCTCGTCTCCGATTACTCAACCGTGAGTGAAACGGTGGTGGTGCGGGTGAGCGCGCCGGATGTTCCGGTCACAGTGATGGTGTAGTTCTGCGGCTGCTGGCCGAAGTAACCGCTCTCTTTGCTTCCGCAACCCGAGATGCCGAAGACCGCGCCGAGTGAAACCAGCATGAGCAAGAGCAGCATGAGCTTGCGCGAAGCCTTGCGCACGCGGCGGAAAGGCAGAAGCAGAAGAACTGCGAGGAGCGGAGCGATGGCCCTGGCGGCGGAGTTGAAACCGGGAGCCGACTGGTTGCCGCGATTCATTGTGACACCGTTCGGGATAAGGATTTTCATTCCGCTGGTTGCGCCTGCGGCACCGGGTGTAACGGTTGCAGGGTTAAAGCTGAGTGTTGCGCCGGTAGGCAACCCGGTTGCGCTGAGCGAGACGACATTGTTGAATGTGCCGTTCACCGAGGTCACGCTGATGTTGTAGTTCAGCGAGTCACCGGGGTAGACGGTTGTTGAAGCGGGAGTGCCGCTCAGAGCAAAATCAACGTTGGAGCTGATGACATAAGCTGCGGTTCCGACGTTGCTGTTGGTGTAGCCGGTTGCAGTGGCGATGGCCTTGAGGGTTTTCGAGCTGCTGATGGTGACAGCACCCGAATAAGGAGTCGATGCGGTTGTGGGAGTAGAGCCATCGGTTGTGTAGAAGATGGATGCGCCGGAGGTTGTGGAGCTGATTGTCACCTGCTGCGCAGAGGAGTAAGTTCCTGCTGCGGGGGTGAATGTTGGTGTTGCTGCTTGCGGAATGTTGATGGTGTAAGCAGCTGTGCCGACGTTGCTGTTTGTGTATCCGGTTGCGGTGGCGATGGCCTTGAGGGTTTCAGAGACGGCCACGTTGACCGGTGTGGAGTACTTTGCGGACGAGGTGGTTGGAGTGCTGCCATCGGTTGTGTAGTAGATGGAAGCGCCAGAGGTTGTGGAGCTGATTGTCACCTGCTGCGCAGAGGAGTAAGTTCCTGCTGCGGGGGTGAATGTTGGTGTTGCTGCTTGCGGAATGTTGATGGTGTAAGCAGC
>CAIMNN010000417.1 GCA_903842845.1 uncultured Acidobacteriaceae bacterium
GCAACTTCGTGTGGGCCAAGCAGATTGGTAACACCGACACCAGCACGTTCTTCTTTGAGACCGCGACCCAGGCCGGCGGCTTCGCCAACTCTGCGAGCATTCAGGACTACAACAACCTGAAGGCGGAGCGCTCCATTCTGAGCTACGAAGTGCCCTACCGCGCAGTCATCAGCTACATCCTCAACCTGCCCTTTGGCAAAGGCCAGAAGTTTGGCCGCGATGCCACGGGTGCACTCAATGCCATCATCTCGGGCTGGGGCGTCAACGGCATCACTACCCTTCAGCACGGTTTCCCGGTGGGAGTGAACGTCGGACACGGCGGCAACTATCCTCTGGCCAACAACTTCGGCGCCGGCTCCCTGCGCCCGAACTTCACGGCTGGATGCAGCAAGGGCTCGACCTACTCGGGCAACGATCGCATCAATGGATGGTTCAAGACCAGCTGCTTCTCGTCGCCCGGAGCTTATGCTTACGGCAACGAACCGCGCGTAGACACCGGCATCTCGGCCGATGGCATCAAGAACTTCGACTTCTCGATGTTGAAGAACACCAAGGTAACGGAAGGCACCAGCCTGCAGTTCCGCGCAGAGTTCTTCAACATCTTCAACCGCAAGCAGTTTGGACCGCCGGACGGGTCATTGAACGACCCAACTTTTGGCCAGGTTCTGTCTACCGACGCCAACCAGCCCCGACTGATTCAGCTCTCGCTGCGCGTCAACTTCTAACCAATCAACCTATGGGCAAGGCGTAATACTGCGCCTTGCCCATACTCAATATACGAGATACTTTGCTGTGCTATTGATTGCCTGAGGCGACCGTTCCGTTGTCCCGCCGGGCGTCCGGAAGTTGCTTTTGAGTGACCTTTTCACCTGTTTTGTTCTGCATAACAGGCGGAACTTTGAAGTCGCGTGGGTATGCTTGTAAAAACACCTAGCTTGCTGCGAATTGTTTCTGAAGGGGGAATAAAGAATGAGACGAAATACGGTATTTCCAATGCTTGTGACGGTTATGGCGATGGGCCTCTTGTGTGCCTTGCCATCTACTGGGCAGGGTCCCCAGATGGGACCAGACCAGCAAATGGGTCCCGGTGGACAAGGTGGTCCCGGCGGGCCGGGCCAAATGGGTGGACCGGGCGGTCCGGGTGGAATGGTCGGTCCCATGGGCGGGTCGGCGACGCTCGATCCGTCCGTCAAGAGGACGTCTGTTCAGGCCGGTAGGGCGACAGGGTACCTCTACGAACCGAAAGCGCCCGGCGAGAAGAGCCACATCGGCGTTTTTGTCATGCACTACGACGCCGACTACTCGAACTTCTCCGCCTGCCAGGAGCTGTCCAAGCGCGGCTATACCGTGCTGTGCACGAAGAACGCCGGAGGCAATCTCAACAGCATTCTCCAAGACGTCAAGCCTTCAGTGACTTACCTCCGCAAGTATCCCGGTATTCAGAAGGTTGTGCTCTGGGGTCACAGCGGCGGTGCTACGGTCATGACCGCCTACCAGATGATTGCAGAGAACGGAGTCAAGGTGTGCCAGGGGCCAGAGAAGCTCAGCAAGTGTCCTAACAATCTTGCCGACATGCCCGCAGCAGATGGCGTGATTCTTGCCGATTCCAACTGGGGCAATGCGGAGATGGCCCTGTTTAGC
>CAIMNN010000418.1 GCA_903842845.1 uncultured Acidobacteriaceae bacterium
AGGCCGAGTGCATCGAACATCGATGGCTCGCGCGCCGTCTCAACCAGCGGATAAATAAATCTCTCGACTCTGCTCTCTCGCACACTCATCACAATCCTGTTTCGTCCACGCTCAGGCGACCATCTCATCGCCCGTCTCAAGTTTCAATATGATCTTGCCCTCGGCCTCGAGACGGCGGGCAAGGTTGAGGATCTCCTGCTGTGCTAGCGCAACCTCACGCGAGCGAACCGGCCCGAGGACCTCCATGTCTTCCTTCAACATCTCAACAGCGCGCGAGCTCATGGCTTTAAAAATCTGGGCACGCAGCTCTTCATTCGCGCCGCGCAGTGCAAGCGCCAGTTGACGCTTGTCAACGCCGGCAACGATCTCGCGAATGCTGGTCGGTGGCACAGTCAACAGATCCTCAAAGGTGAACATCAAATTGCGGATGTTCAGGGCAAGTTCAGGCTGCGTCTCTTCAATGGTTTCGAGTATGCGCTTTGCCTCTTCGGCGTTGACGCGATTCAGCAGGTCGGCAACTGCCTTGTAGCCGGAGTAGCTCTTGCGCTGCGTGTCACCAACGCTCTCCAACCTGCGATGCAGAATGAATGCCACCTTCTGCGCCATCTCCGGCGAAAACTGACGCATCTCGGCCAGCCGCTGCACGCTGACAACTTTGTGTTCTTCGCCCAGGCTGTCGAGAACGATCGACGCGCGTCGCGGGTCAAGATGCGCAAGCACCAGCGCGATCGTCTGCGGATGTTCGGAGTCAAGCAGCTTGCCCAACTGTTGCGGATCAGTGCGTTGCAGTTTTGCAAGGTTGCCATGGCTCGCCTCCTGCGCGCGACGCACCAACATCAACAGGTCAGTGGCGCGCTCCTTGCCGAAGGTTTCGGTCAGCAAACGGCTGGCAAAATCTAGGCCTCCCTGCATCATGAAGTTCTGGGTCTCAAGCATCTCCCAGAACTCCTCAAGCACCTCGCCTGAAATCTCCGGCGTAACCCCGCGCATATCGGCGAGTTCTTCCGCTATACGCTGCACATCCGGCTCCGGCAGCTGACGCATGATCTCTTTCGCGGCTTCTTCACCAACGGCAACCATGAGGATGGCTGCCTTGCGCACGCCACTCATCAGGTTGGTCAATTTTTTCTTGTCTTGATTCTCACCCGCCATCGCTCGCCCCTACGCATCATGCATTTCGTTTTCCCCGCCGCCTCGCACTATCAATCGGAGTGTATCCAGCTTTGCAACAGTCGCGAGCTCTGGTTTGGTTCACGTATCAAATGCTCCGTCACCTGGTCGAAGACCTTCTGCACGCGGATGCGCTCCAGCTCCTCCGCCGTCAGTTCCACCGGGCCCTGTTCCTCTTGTTCTTTCAAGAACTGCGCAGCCGTTGCCGTCGCCCCCGGCTTCGGCAATGCTTTCACCGAACCGGTTCCGTGGCCAGCCATGCGTGCAATCGCCGGGCGCAGTCCGAGCAGGATCACCAACAGCACTGCAAGCACAAGCGAAAGATACTTCAGCAGATTCGGCAGCGCTTCGATCTTCGCCAGCGCGCGTTCAAACCAGCTCGGCGCAATCTGTCTGCCGTTGCCTTCAAAGCTGATGTCCTCAACTGTCACCTGGTCACCGCGATTTGGGTCAAAGCCCACCGCGGCCTGCGCCAGTGCGGTCAGATTCTTTATGTCGTCGGCCGAGCGCGGCTTCCATTCAGCCGGCTTGCCAGGAGTTGGAAGCACGGCCATCTTGTCGTTGACCAGTATCGCGGCCGTAAGACGACGAACTCGCCCAGCGCCTTGAATGCTATGCAGTGTACGCTTCGATGCACCGTAAGTGCCTGCCTCTGATTTTGAGGAAGTGGGCTGCGAAAACTGTTGCGGATAGACCGGTGCGGCCTGCGAGTTCGGCGCATTCGACGCCGTGCCCGGCACACCAGCGGGAAGTTGTTGCGGACCGCTGCTCTGCTCCGTGCGCTGCATTGCAAGCGTTACCGTCTGGTCAGGGTCGTAATTTTCCGCAGTCTCTTCGACGGCCGATGGATCGTAATCCACTGTCACCGAGGCGCGAACATTGCCCACACCGGTCACCGGCTCGAGCGTCGTGAGCAACTTCTCTTCGAGCGCTTGCTCTGCGGCCAGCCTTTCTGAGTCGGAGGTCTTCGGCCCCAGTTGCGCGCGTCCATCAGCATCAACAAGCACAACACGCTCCGGCGTCAACCCGTCTACTGCTGAGGAAACCAACTTGCGGATCGCATCCGGTTCGCCCTCTTCGAGGTTGCGATGTTTCAACTTCAAAACTACCGAAGCCTTTGCCGGCCGCTCCTGGTCTCTGAACAGAGAATCATGCGGCATCACCAGATGCACGCGCGCCGACTCCACGTCGGCTATCGAAGTGACTGTATGTTCGAGTTCGCCTTCAAGCGCACGTTGATAGTTGACCTGCTCGTCGAACTCGGAACCGACCCAGTTTGGCTTGTCGAATATCTCAAAGCCCATCCGACCGCTCTTGAGCGCGCCCTTGCTCACAGTCGCCAAGCGCGCCTTGTCGAGTTCGGTCGCCGACACCATCACCGACGAGCCGTTCTCCTGAAGTTCGTACGCTATCTTCTCCGCAGTCAGTGCCGCAGTCAGCGTGCGCGCGTCTTCCGGGGCAAGGCCGTTCATCAACAGCCGCCACTCGGTGCGCGTCGACTGCCAGATTAATAAACCTAGCAACGCAACGATCAGCGCGCCAACGCCGACAGCCCACTGCCGCTGCCGTGGCTCTATCTCAAGCCAGCGGTCGTGGCTGCGTTTCCATGCCCCCTCGAGCCGTGTCCTGACCGGCACCGTGGGCACGGCAACCCGCTCCAACTGTATCCCTGTGCCCATCGCTCTCCGGCTTATCCTAAAATTCCGCTACGTTGCGCGTTACCTGTTGCACTCCGCGGTTATCTACGGCTCGTTGAAATTGCTCGGCCCACAACGTTAAAACTGCATCCCCATCACCGACTGGTAAGACTGCACGGCCTTGTTCCGTACAGCAAGCGCCATTTCAAAACCCATCGATGCCTTCTCACTCGCTATCATCGCCTGGTGCACATCGACGCCGGTGCCGCTCATCAAGCCATCCACGGCGCTCTTCGCCTCGCTCTCCAGTTTGCCCACCGTGCCGATAGCGTCCGTCATCAGCGAGGAGAACGGAGTATCAGGTTGATGAATGGAGCGGGCAGGCGTTGCAATCGGGTCCAGACCCGGATTCAGACCCGTTCCCAGTCCGTTCATCTTGTTCAACGCGGCGCTCAGCACAGAGTTGGCATCGGGCATGGTTACATTCAACGGCGGCAATGTTGGCAACATGTTTTTACCTTTCCACAAAACTCACGAGCTCAAATCAACCCTTGGCGATATCGAGCGCCGCGGTGATCATGCCCTTCTCCGCTTGCACCGCAGAGCCATTGAGACCATATGCACGTGTCGCTCCCATCAAGTCGACCATCTCTGTGAGCGGATTAATATCGGGATACTGTACATACCCGTTCGCGTCAGCGTCTGGATGACCGGGATCGTAGCGGCTCAATGGCGGCGATGTGTCATGCACTACGGCAGCGATGTGCACGCCTGGCGCCACGCCGCTCACCGGCTGCGATTGGGCAGCGGATTGCAATACGCCGCTAAATCCTGATGCTGAAGACTCGTTCAGAAAGTTGGAGTCACCCGAGTCGGCGGCGAAGACTACATGTTGACGTTGATAAGGCGCACCAGCAGCGGTGTGGGTTGTCTCTGCGTTGGCCATGTTCGCGGCGACGACTTCGGCCCTCATTCGCTCGGCCTGCATGGCCGAGCCGGAAGCTTCCATCAGCCCAAATAAATTCATTGCAACCTCCTGTGCAATCCTCGGCGTAAATTATTTGTCCGCGTGGATCGCATCCATCACGTTCTGATACTCGCGCTTCAACAGCGTGATGCCGGCCCGATAGCGTAGTTGAGCTTCAGCCAGATTCAAGCTCTCGCGGTCCATGGAAACGTTGTTGCCATCGGGTCTCGTTATCAGTCCATCAACCGTCTTCACATTGACCACTCCGGGCATCGTCTCCTTGTCGGATGCGACAAGAGCGCTGCGCATCTCGGCATCAAAATCCATCCCGACAGTTTTGTATCCCGGTGTGTCTACATTGGCCATATTCGCCGCAGTCAGCTTGACCTCGCTGGTAGCGAGGTCAAGATATCTGCTCAGCTCATTGCTCAAACGGGTTTCTATCTGCATGGGCATTGGCTTGCTTCCCTCAGGACTGCATCAAACCAAAGTCAATATCGCGCACGGTGATGGTCGTCGCGTCACCGGCCAGTATCGCCGCGCGCTCGAGGACATGTTCCAACTCGCGCACATTCCCCGGCCAGTCATGCGCCATCAGGCGGTCAACCGCCAGCGGGTCAATTCGCTTCACCGGCATATCGCGGCTCATCAGCTCAAGAAAGTGCGCAACCAAGAGCGGCAGGTCTTCAAGATGTTCTTTGAGCGGCGGCGTGTGGATGAGGAAGACCGCAAGCCGGTAGTAAAGGTCCGCGCGGAAGTTGCCTCCCTTGGCCTGCTCGTTCAGCGGTTGGTGCGTGGCGGCGATGATGCGCACATCGACCTTGACGCGCTCGTTGTCGCCGACGCGTTGCAATTCCCCGCTTTCAACAAAGCGCAGAAGTTTTGATTGCAGCGCCAGCGGCATCTCGCCGATCTCGTCGAGAAAAAGCGTGCCACCATCGGCAGATTCGATGCGGCCCACGCGACCCTGCACTGCACCTGTGAATGCCCCGCGTGTGTGGCCGAAGAGTTCAGCTTCAAGCAGCGCTTCAGGTATCGCGGCGCAGTTGATGGCCACAAACGGTTTGCGGCTGCGGTTCGATAGCCGGTGAACGCCTTCGGCAACAATCTCTTTGCCCGAGCCTGTTGGCCCCTCGATGAGCACCGGAGTGATGCGTGGCGCGACCAGGCGAATGCGTCGGCTGACTTCTAGAATGCGCTGACTGTTGCCGACCAACTCCGGCAGACGCTCACTCTGCGAAATCTGCGGAGCGGCGGGCTGGGTCGCAGTCACCACGCTCAATGCTGAGTCTTCCGCAGGAGCGAGAAAATTCTCTGCAAGTTCCGGTTTCGCATTTCTATTTGTAGCCGTTGAAGAGCTCGCAACAAAGTCCTCTGAATGCTCAACGGCCCGCGCCGCGTCGGAGTTCCACGACGAAGTATCCGTATCCTGGCAATGGCGCAGAGCGTAGAGCAGTTCCTGCCGGTAAGGGCTGCGTGAGCCGTTGCGAGCTTGCGCGCCGTTGTGCGTGTTCGTTGTCAGCAGCTCTACATGCGGATAGCTTTCAGAAAAATCCTTGAGAAATTCATTCAGCTCGATATCCGGCAACCATGAGTCGACGATGATCGCTTCAGGAGCCGCAAGTGCCGCCGCAGCCCAGGCCTCGGCGCCACCCGCGGCCTCATCCACGCGCCAGCGCAAGCCGGTCAATGTTTCGCTCAGCCGGTGGCGGAAACTTCTGTCCGCGCTGGCGATGACCGCGGTCCTCGTCCGTGTGCGTGGTTCACTGCTCGTTGCATTTGCGCTTGCTTGCATCTGGTCTCCTCTTGAGAGTGATCACGAACGTGCCGGCTGGTGGAGATGGTTGGGGTGCTGCATGGTTTCATTGAGCGGCAGCAGCGGAATAATGTTGCTCTCCTGCGGCAGCGCATTGAGCAGTTCGACGTCAGAAGGAATCATGTATCCTTGTCCGCGCACCGTGCGGATGATCTGCCCCGGCGGCGCGTCCTTCAATTTACGACGCAGGTAGTTGATGTAGACGTCAACGATGTTGGTTGTCTGCGCCGGCTCCATGGCCCAGACCGTGTCCAGCAGTTCCACGCGCGAGACGCACTGACCGCGGTTGAGCATCAGATGTTCAAGCAGCGAGAATTCCTTGTTGGTCAGTTCGATCGGTTCACCGTTGCGACGCGCGCGATGTTCCAGGCGGTCAAGCTCAAGGTCACCGGCTTTGACGGTGATACGCGCCTCGCGTTTGCGGCGCAACAGCGCACGGCAACGCGCTCTAAGCTCATGCAGGCTGAAAGGTTTTGTCATCAGGTCGTCAGCGCCGAGGTCCAGGCAACGAACACGCGTCTCAACCTCCTGCCGCGCGGTGAGAATGAGGACCGGAAGCTCAGCCTCGATCGCGCGCACATCACGCAGCACCGCTTCGCCATCCATCACCGGCAGGTTCAAGTCAAGAATGGTCAAGTCCGGCCGCTCCTGACGGAATGATTCAACTGCGCTTGCGCCATCCTGCACCACGCTCACGCGGTGCCCCTCCTGCTCCAAACCACGCGCTAAAAATGTTCCCAATGCCCTGTCGTCTTCCACAACCAGTACACGCATCTGCACGCCCCCTCGCCATACTCACTAACTCTGCAATGCTCAGAGAAATCTCATGGCTGTGTTCTTAAGTTCCTCTCCTTGATGAAAGAACTCAAGGGACTTTGGCAAATATTGTGGGATGGTAGTGCAAAGATGGAAAGGGCTTTGAGGAATTCCTGAAAGGGGTAGAACCGATGTGAGTGAATCCACCCAGCGATCAATATAAAAATTGCTGAGTTTTCGAATTTTCTTCTTGCAATTCGCTTTTTGTTCGCTATAATTTCTGCATGGCTATCACACGCAGACAGAAAGAGATTCTGGACTTTCTCAACGCCTTCGTCACACGCAACGGCTACTCGCCCTCTTTTGAAGAGATCGCGCGCGGCATGGGTCTCAAGAGCCTTGCCACCGTTCACAAGCACATCTCGAACCTTGAGAAAAAGGGCTTGCTTGACCGCGTGCACAATCGCAGCCGCTCCATCGATGTCATTCCGCCGGGCACACGCACGCGCTCAAGCGATCGCCTGCCACTCGCCGGTCGCATCGCCGCCGGCCACCCTGTAGAGGCACCGGAGACTTACGAGAGCATCTCGCTGCACGATGTTGTCGGCAACCGCGATTGCTTCGCCCTCGAAGTCCGCGGCGACTCAATGCGCGACGAGCACATCGTCAGCGGCGACTATGTATTGGTGGAGCGCACGCGCACTGCCCGCCAGGGCGAGATCGTCGTCGCGCTTGTCCGCGGCACTGAGACCACCCTCAAGCGCTACTACAGCGAAGGCAACATGATCCGCCTGCAACCAGCCAATCTTGAGATGGAGCCGATTCTTGTCCCGGCCACCCACGTTTCCATTCAGGGCCGCGTACTCGGAGTTCTGCGCAAGTACCGCTGAGTGAATTCAAAATTCGCTTCAACGCAGAAAGGTCCGGCTTTAGCCGGACCTTTTTTGCTGGATTGATAAACTTCGATTATCAGTAGCCTTGACTAGTCCCTAGTGCCTAATCCCTAGTCCCTACTTTTAGAACAGCTTCGCAACCTTCTCTTCGATTGCTTCCTGAGGAACGTAACCGACGAGTTGGTCGACGATCTTGCCGTCCTTGAAGAACAGCAGCGCAGGTATGCCACGCACGCCGTAGCGGCTCGGAGTGGCGCTGTTCTGGTCTACGTTGACCTTGGCCACCTTCAGCCTGCCGCTGTACTTTGCCGCGATATCGTCCACAACCGGGGCAATCGCCTTACACGGACCGCACCATGCAGCCCAAAAATCCACCAGAACCGGCTGTGTGCTTTGCAGCACCTCCTGGTCAAAGGTCGAATCCAACACTTCATGAATACCCGCGCCTGCCATATTCCTCCTTGCGATACTTCGCCTGAAACAGTGTACCGCTTCTTTCTTCCCTAATTTGATGCACTCAAGGTGGAAAAAGTTGCATCTGTCATAAGCTATGCGTTCTGCCGAAACGCCGCGCCCACCATGCTGAAATCCGCGTCAATGATCTCAATAGTTTGACCAGCGAGCGTTGCGAGCACTTTTTTCCTGGCTTTTTCCGCGGCGGCTTTTTCAACGATCAACAAAACTGACGGCCCCGCACCACTCAACGCCGCGCCCAACACGCCATCTTTGCCTGCCAGCGGCAACAACGCCGGCAACAACGGGCACATCTCCGCGCGGTATGGCTGATGAATGCGGTCCAGCATCGCCCGCGGCAACAGCTCTCCACGCCCCTGCGCAAATGCCAAACTCAACAGCGCTGCGGATTGAATATTGGTCACCGCATCAGCGCGTGAATAATTCCCTGGCAACACCGCGCGTGCTTTTGACGTAGCCAACTGCGCATCGGGCATCACCACAAGTGCGCTCCACTTCGACGGCGGCTCGACCTTCGCCCATCGCACCGACTTACTTTCCATCGCCGCGACGACAAATCCACCCAGCCAGCAGGCCGCTGCATTGTCAGGATGCCCTTCAAGTTCGCAAGCCTCTTCCAAAATGCGCTCGCTCGTCCACCCCAATTCGCCAAAATGGTTGGCCAAAGCAATCGCCGCAAGCCGCCCCGCCGCTGAAGACCCGCATCCCATGCCCAGCGGAATTCCATTCTTCATCTTGATCGCCAGAGGTTTCGCCGCACGACCTTCGCGTTTCAATGTTTCGGAATAAACCGTCAATATCAGATTGTTCTCAAGGCGCGCACACTCGTCCGCATTACGTCCCGTCGCGGCGATTGAAAATTTCTCTGCCTCGCACGCGCTGATCTCAAGCGAAAAATCCAACGCTACGGCAGCTGCATCAAAACCCGGCCCAAGATTCGCCGACGTCGCCGGCAATTGAATTGAGAACTCAGCGCTCACTCCGAAATCTCCTTCAGGTGCTTGAGCACTGCCTCCGGCGTTGCATCCACAACATGTGCATTGTGCTGCAGCTTCGCAATTTCACTTTCGTGCCCACGCGCCTCATCCGGCTCAAGCAGCGTGCCGCGATGAAAATCAATCGTGTAATCTGCGTCCTTGAGCGTATGCCCGGTCAACAGCAGAACAACACTCTCAGATTTCTTCACCCGTCCATCAGCCACCAGCTTTTTCAAACCAGCCAGCGTCACAGCCGATGCTGGCTCCGACCCCAAGCCCTCCGCGCCTATCTCCGCCTTCGCAATCGCAATCTCGGCCTCGGTCACATCCAGGCAGCATCCGCCGCTCTCGTGAATCACCCTTGCAGCCTTCCGCCACGATGCAGGATTCCCAATGCGTATCGCCGTCGCGCGCGTCTTCGCTTCAACCGGCGTAATCGATTTTCCATCCGACTCAACAAAGCTTCGCGCCAGTGGATTCGCACCCGCCGCCTGAATCACGCTGATCTTCGGTATGCGTGTTATCAACCCGAGTTCCTTCATCTCACGGAAGCCCTTGCCCAGCGCAGAACTGTTGGCCAAATTGCCGCCGGGCACTATCAAGTGATCCGGCACGCTCCACTCCATCGCTTCAGCAATCTCAAGCGCCGGTGTCTTCTGCCCTTCAAGCCGGAACGGATTCACTGAGTTCAACAGATAGATCGGCTCTTCCTTCACGATCCGCGTCAACACCTTCACGCAGCCGTCGAAATCCGTCGCCAGTTGGCAGGTCACCGCACCGTAATCCATCGCCTGCGCCAGCTTGCCCCACGCAATCTTCCCCTGCGGAATCAGAACCAGTGAACGCATCCCCGCACGCGCCGCATAAGCCGCCATCGCAGCCGAAGTATTTCCCGTCGACGCGCATGCCACCCACTTGAAGCCGCGCTCTCTCGCCATGCTCAGCGCCGAGGTCATCCCTGTGTCTTTGAACGAGCCGGTCGGGTTCATTCCCTGATGCTTGGCGAACAACTGCTCAAGCCCAAGCGCCTTTGAAATGCGCAGCAGTGGATAGAGCGGCGTATTGCCCTCAAACAACGTCACTGCATTGTTGAAATCTTCCAGGATCGGCAGAAACTCGCGGAAGCGCCACACACCCGAGCGGTCCAGCGGCTCATTCGACGCGCGCCGTTCGCGCCACAACCACTTCAGCGCGCCAGCGTTCGGCCGTTCAGTGCCGTCTTTGCTCTTCCACCCCGGGTATTCAACCTCGTAGAGGTCTCCGCATTCCGAGCAGCGAAAATCCGGCTTTGAGTCCAGTGCCTTGATCTGCGCGCCACATCCACAACAGCGCAATTGATGAACTTGTTCGTACATATCTGATGTTAGCCTATCAGCAAGTCGCGGATTCTGCAGACCGCGCTACCATCCATTACTCGCAAAGTCATTCACTGCCGGGCTTTTCTCGCAGCCTGCGTGATCTCACATCTCCGGATGCGCCAGCGCGTTCACGTTCGTGATCATCTGCTGATAGACGTCGTTGGTCACGTTCATCTTCCAATGGCCGGTGATGCGCGCATAAAGCACCGAAGCCGCGAAGATATAAACCAATATCATCGCCACAAACAGCGGATGCAACGCTCTTCCCTGCCAGCGTTTCGCCGGCCGCTCAGCCTTGCGCGGCGCAAATGCGAACGACAATGCACTCTCCGTCGAGCACGCCGCAATGCACTCAAAGCATGCCGTGCACTCAGCCGAACGCACTTGCACCAGCTTATCCACCGGCAGCGCCGCTGGGCAGCTCTTCGCGCATTTGCCGCAATCAACGCATGCTTCCACGTCGCGACGAATCTTCACCGGGCTCACCACTGAAACCAGCCCCAGCAGCGCGCCGTAAGGGCACAAATACCTGCACCACAAATTTTTGATAAAGACCGACCCGACAACCAGCGCAACAACTATCAACGCCGCGGTCATGCTCATGTCGAGGAAGAAGTTCATCATTCGCACGTCGAGCATCAACCCGTAAGACGAGCCCATGAACCCATCAAGAGCCTCGGCCGTCATGCCACCGATCAGCACGACAAAAAACGCAAGCAAGATGTACTTGAGACTCCGTAGCGCAACGTCAAGCCACTTCGGCATCTTCACATTCCAACTGAAGACCGCCCTGCCCATCTTCCACAGCGCCTCAGAGAACGTCCCCACCGGGCAAAGCCACGAACAGAAAGCCCGCTTCATCAACAGGCTCATCACTACAAACGCCAGAAAAAGAAAAAGCGCCGCCGGATGCACCGCCGGCACTCGCCCCGTCGCAAGCAGATACCTGGCATTCATCAGCCCGGCAATCGGCAGCCAGCCCTCAACACCAGCCGGCCGCTCCGCAACGATCACTTTGCCCGTCTCAAGCCCGCGCACCCAAAGATAGAACTCAATCCCTATCCACAGATTGAGCAGCAAAAACGCACCCTGCAACCCGAGCCGTATGCTCTGCGAACGGTCCTTATCCGTTCTGCGATGAAATTGCTTCTTCGCAATCGTGCTGGCCACTGAACCTTCGGCGTTCATTTCTACCCCACTTCCTGGCCAGAGCATAGAAGATTCCGCTTGAACTATCTGCGACTTCTGTCACACACAAAGCAAAATCCCCAGCTTAGCTGGGGATCATCTTGACTCTTTTTGCTCTTTGAATGCTCAGTTTCCCAGCACCCATCTCTTCTGATTACGTCATGAATGCAAGAGCGAGCGAATAGCGAGCAGTGGCTCTATGCAATGGCTGGCGGAGAGGGAGGGATTCGAACCCCCGGTACCCTTGCGAGTACGTCTGATTTCGAGTCAGGTGCATTCAACCGGGCTCTGCCACCTCTCCGCATGGAACTGGCTTCAAATAGTTTACCATCGCTCGTGAATTCAACCAATTCGTCACCCTGCCTAACCCGGCTCTGCCCTGGGTAGACTGTCGGTCCCGGTTTTCCACAAGGTACTTTCTATACATTTTTCCTTTTCTTATGCGGGGTTTTGTAGAAAAATGTACAAAGCATTTATTCCGCCATTTTGTTTTACCCCGAATCGTATCTTTTCCGGGCAATCTGGCAATCCCAAACTGACTCTTGCATTTCTGGAGTTCATTTGCGGCGCTGCCTCAAACTCGCGCTTGTATGTGCAACTGTGTGCTGCATCTTGTCGTCTATGCAGCTGAAGGGGCAGGCTGCGCTCTTGATTGAGCAACCGTATGGGGTTTTCGGCACGCTGAACCCCACCGGCCATGCCGCAATTTATCTTGCCCGAGTCTGCGCTGAAACCCATACAACCTTGCGCCGCTGCAATCCCGGCGAACTCGGCGTCGTCATCAGCCGCTACCAGGGCATTGACCATTTTGACTGGCTGGCCATCCCCGTCGTTCCCAACCTTTACTCAGTTGAGGCAATCGATGAAGTACCCGTCTCCGTAGACAAGGACTCGGTAAAGCAGTTGCGCACTCACTACTTTGAGAAGCATCTGCACTGGCTTGGGAATGACGTGATTGAAGGTAACTTCTTTAAAGCTGGATGGACTTCGTTGGTCGGCTCGTCCTTTGACCGCCGCATCTACGCCTACCGCTTCAACACCACCGAAGAGCAGGACAACAAACTCATCGCCTCGCTCAATTCCAGGACAAACCATATCCATTTCAATCTTGTTTTTAAAAATTGCGCTGACTTCTCTCGCCGTGTTTTGGACATTTATTTCCCCGGCGCCTTCAATCGCAGCATTCTGCCTGATGCGGGCATCACGACCCCGAAACATATTGCGGCCAAGCTGGTGCATTACGCCAAAAAACATCCGGAGCTGAACCTCGAGGTCCTCTACATCCCTCAGATCCCCGGTTACCGCAAGCTCAGCAGAAAAAATTATGGTATCGCTGAAACATTTGTTACCACCGGCTATGCCATCCCACTCATTTTGATTAACCCTTATCTGGCCGCAGGACTTTTTATTGACTATCTGATCCGCGGACGCGCCCACCTCATTCCCAAGAACCCTAAAGTAGCTGACGCCGCGCATCTCAGCGAATTGACAGGCATCGAAGTAAAAGTAGAGAATCCGACTGGGGCGCAGGCGATGAGCCCACCCTACGAATCTACAAAGAAAGCGAGCCAATAATATGAGCCCACAAAAAGAACAAAACTACAAAAACCATGCCCGGTATGATCCCATCTTCCACTTTGTGCTCTTCACCATCTTCTTCCTCAACCTCATCGCCGCCATAGTTCATCTGGTCCGGCATCCCAACCTGCACATGGTCTGGTTCCTGGTTCTCTCGCTGGCTGCGCTGATTCTTTTCTTCAAGATGCGCATCTACGCCATGACCGTCCAGGACCGCGTCATCCGCCTCGAAGAGCGTCTCCGCCTGCAAGCCCTCGCCCCCTCCGAGTGGCACACGCAGATCTACAACCTCACCACCGACCAGCTCATCGCACTGCGTTTTGCTGCCGATGACGAGGTCGTTGCCCTGGCCAAAGAAGCACTGGAAAAAGGCCTCACTCGCAAGCAGATCAAGGAGCGCATCAAGAGCTGGCGCGCCGACTGGCACCGGGTTTAACCCCATAAAACCCGAAAGTACGCGAACCAAGGGAGTAAACATCGTAATGTTTACTCCCTCTTCATTTTGCGGGCCTTACACTGGATACATGAGTATGGAACTGACCGAAACCGATTTCCGAAACTACGCCGAAACCGCCATGGAAGCGCTGAAGCAGCATCTCTTTGCAACCGAGGCTGACGGCAACTTTGAGGCCGAGGAGCAGGGCGGCGTCCTCAACGTTATCTTCGAAGAGCCAGCCGGCAAGTTCGTCATCACAGCAAACGCCCCCGTCCGCCAGATATGGATCTCCGCACTCTCCACCAGCTTCAAGCTCGATTGGGAAGGCGCGAAGAATGCCTTCATCCTCCCCAAAACCGGCGAAGAACTCCTCCCGCTCGTCGACCGCCTCATCAGCGAACATCTCGGCTGAACCGCCTCGACCCACATCGATTGAAAACGCAAAAAAGCCCGGCTTCATCACCAAGCCGGGCCTTCTTGTTTGTTCTTCCCTTAGTTCACGGTCAGCGTAAAGGTTGTGCTGAACTTGGTCGTCTGTGAATCATTGCCAGTACCTGAAACCGTAATGGTGTAGTTGCCGGTTGTCGTGCCAGCGTTACCGCCGCCACCACCGCCGCTGCTCTTCGAGCCGCAACCACTGAGGTAGCCGATTGCAACAAACAGCACCAGCGCACCTGCCATCGCACGCCACTTGCGTGAACGGGCCGGGATGCCGAAGAACAGCAGCACAGCCAATGCCAGGCCGCCCGCAGCTCCTTTCCAGTTCGAGCTATTACTGGCCAGCGGTTTAGCCGGTACAGCGCTCGCTGCCGTCGTGCCGATATGCAGCGTTACAGTTCCCGGCGTTGCGGATGTGCCAGGTGTTGCCGAGCCGCCTGTGCAGGTCGGTGTGTCGATAGCACCAGCAGGTGAGGTGGTCACAGCACACACCACCGTCACGGTGCCTGCATAACCGCCGTAGCCTATCAGCGAAACCGCCGGCGTTGCTGCTCCGCCCGGCGACGAGATGGTCGCGGTAGGAACGCTCATCGTGTAGGTCGTTGCCGTCACGTTCACAGTATTCGTTCCAGGGGTGCCCGGCGCGTAAGTCGAGTCACCGTTGTAAGTCGCCGTGATCGTATCCGTGTCAGGCGTTGTCGTTCCGCCTGCCAGTGTGTAGGCAGGGATAACTAAAGTGACCTGACCGCTGCTCAGGGTCTGCTTCGTTGAGGTATAGCTGCCGCTGGTGAAGATCACGGTACCCGTCGGCGTACCGCTGCTCCCCGAGACCGTTGCAGTCACACTCAGAGTCTGGCTTGAGTTGACGCTGGCCGCATTCGTAACAACGGTTGTGGGTGTTTTTGAACCCGTTGCACTGCCCCAGTACTTGATCAGCTGCGTCACATCCACTGAGCCAAGGCCCGTGGCAAGGTCATAACCTGTCGTGGTGTTGTAGCCGGTCAGGAAGTCGCCGCTCGCCGCCGCCACGCAGTAGCTGGAAACTGGCGTGCAAGGCACCGAGATGTTGCCCACAGTCACATCATGAAAAACGCTGCTGGCATTCGCACCAGACGCCAGACCATACAACTGAGGATTCGGAAGGCCTAACTTAGCGCCTTGTGACTGAGAGACCAACGCGAAGATGCCGGCGGTTGCAGGGGATGAGGTCGATGTGCCGCCAAAGGCTGCCGCTGTCCAATGGCCTGCACCATCGTAGCTGGTGCAATTTTCCGTGTGCCCGCCGCTTACGTCATCCGTACAAATCAACCAGGATGCACTGTAATTTCCGTTTGAAGCAAAAAGTGAAATGTCGGGTGTATCGCGAACACTATCCGCGGGAACGCCCGGCGCAGACTGCCAGCTCGGCTTCGCATAACCCTTGCAGCCGGAAAGCGCACAAGTGCTGGGGCCGCCTGAGCCTGCAGAAGTGTTCGACAACTGCACATTCTGCGAGATCAACTGGTTCACACTCGTCGAATCGTTCCACGTTGACTCCGGGATAAAACCTTTTGCTGAGCCATACAGTGCAGCATTGGTCGAATTGACGTAGGTGGAGAACGAAGAGACCAGCGGATAGTAATCAGTTCCGCCGACGGCTACACTGTAGAGCGTTGACGACAGACCGTTCACTGCCAGCCCACCTGTCGATACCGAGACGTTGTAATCGCAGCCGGCCGACCCACTGTCACCCGTCGAAACAAAGACCGAGATCCCTTGCGTGGCCGCCTGCTGCCACCAACCGCTTACCTGCACATTGCCGCTGGTTCCCATACTTGCTTCGCACTGACCGAAGCTCAAGCTGAAGACGTTGTCGCGATTGTCATAGAGCATCTGCTCGATCGCCGAATTCAGATCAGGAGAGACGTAGTAATTGACCTTGGCGCCGGGTGCCATGCCACCGGAGAGTTCCGTATCAATATAGGCTTCATCTGCATCCCCATTTTGGACTGCGCCATTCACGTTGTAAATCGTGAATAAACCATCCTGTGAGACCGCAACGCTGCCAACGCAATGTTCATCTGCCGAGCCGCATGGCTCGGTCGTCGGCGTCGAAGGGGTCGGTATCGTCTGGCCAAGGAAGCGGTTGCGATAGTCCCAAACCGTCGCGGCCTTAATAAGGCTGTCACCACCGATGCCGATGCTCGTGCCCGTGCCATCGTAGGTTGTGCCGCTCGAGTAATTCAAATTCAGCGTGCTGTTCGGCGTATCGTAGATCGTCGCGGCGTCCTGAGCGGTCAAATAAAGACCTCCGCCGCTCGTTAATTCCGGCTGATATTCATTCCCCACCGGCTTGAACCTGCCCTCGGTCGCATCGTACTGCACATCGATGCCGCGCGTGTACATCGGCTTCGGCTTGATGGTGTTCAGGCGCGTAACCCCAACCACAACCGGCGAAAGCGCCGCCGGAATCTGTGGCTCGCTGATGTTTGAAAAGAAGCTCTCGCCATTCACATCGAACTGGTGGATCTGCGTGTGGAATGCGTTCTCCACATCCACCACGCGTCCGCTGAATGCGATGCTCATGCGCCCGCTGTCTACGCGCTCCACGTTCAAGCCGCGCGAGGTCAGCCAGTTCAGAATCGTGTTGATGTCCTCACCGGACGCTCCATAGTACTTGCCAAACTGCTGTGGCGTCAGCCACTGATGGTAGTAGGGCGAATGCGGGTTCTGCTGGCCCGCCATGAGGGTTTGGAGCGACTGCTCCTGCGCCGCGGTGCGTGAAAGCACAAGGCGCATGTGCGTCATCTCAGTGCCGGGGGCGAGCTCTCCCTGGTCAAACTCCGCGCGCGCCGCGGGCGGCACATTACCGGTGAGCGTAACCAGCTGGGATTCATCGATTACACCGTTGATGCGTGGTTTGGCCGCATTGCCTTGTGCCTGAACCGTCAGAACTCCGACAACAGCGATCGCGGAGATAGCGAGCAAAGAACGTAGAGCTTTCATGTCTGGGTGTTGCCCCTTTCATATCAATTCAACGTGACTTGGAGAACAAAAATGGACGCGTACCAATACCATGGGGAGGCCTGAACCAACCCGCAGAATTATCAACTGACAGATTACACTCTTCAATAGACTTTTTCGATTGTTTTTCGTTAGTTAGCCCTGCCACTTACTCATTTGACCTCAAGTAGCATCAAAATCCAGCGTTCAGTGATTCAAGTGAAACTGCTTAAACAAAAGGCCCAACCTTCATCAGGTGGGCCTTTGCTTTCTAATGAAACGCCCTTTTTGTCTACCCACAGGTCTACACTTTGAGTCCCGCTCTTTGTCCCTAGCGCAAAGCGCGATGTCCCTGGTCCCTAGGCCCTGTCTCTCAGTTCTGATCATCCCGACGGTGCAGCGTCGGCCGGTCATCTGAATTGTTATTCGGGTCCGCAGGATTGTCCGTCGTGCTTGTCTTGCGCAGTGTCGGCTTCTTGTTCTTGTTGTCCGTCAGGCGGCGCTTGTTCTCAATGCGCGCCAACCTCGCCTTCACCTCGTTGAACTCTGAGGTTGTCACCGTGTACTGGTCGCGCGGCGGAAGAATGTGCGCTATCTCTTCCTGCGAGTGCAGAATGCGGTCCGGTGTCTGCGGGTGGTCGGAGAAGACCTTCGCTACTGCGCCCGGCTTGCGCTTCTCAAGCGCCTGCACCTTCTCAAAGAAGGCGATGAACGCCTGCGGATCGTAGCCCGCGCGATACATATATTGAATGCCGAGGTAATCCGCCTGCGCCTCGAACTCGCGTGAGAAGTGCAGGAACGTCATCGGAATTCCAATTTGAGCGGCCTCGTAGATGCCGTAGCCCGTCCAGCCGCCGATAAAGATCAACGGCACCGTGCTCAGTTGCAGGTAGTTCATGCGCGTCATCTCGCGCGCTATGTGGTGGGCGCACACATGCGCCGTCTCATGCGCCATTACGCCTGCCAGCTCCGCTTCCTCGTCCGCGTTCAGTATCAGCCCCGAGTTCACATAGAAAAATCCACCCGGCAGCGCAAAAGCGTTTATCTCGTCCGAGTCCACTACCTTGATGGTGAACGGAACCTTGCAATCGGAGTTCTTCACAATGTTCTGCCCGATGCGGTTCACGTACTCCGTTATCAACGGGTCGGTGATGAAGTGCGTGCTCTTGTCCACCTCCGCTGCATAAGAGCGGCCCATCTTTATCTCGTAATCCGTGGAGTACCAGTTCCCGATGCCGCGGGCGCCTATCTCACGGCTGCCCACCGCATCCACATCCTCAATGCTGCCCTTCTTCACCTGGGTCAACTCGCTGCCAACCTCAACCACCTTGTCCAGATCGCCGCTCGAGGCCTTCGACTCCTTTGGCGGAGGGGCCTGGTCACCACCAACCGGCGTTGTGCCCGGTGCCGGCGCGGTCTGCGGCTGCTTGCTCATATCCGGCGCGGTCTTGTCCACCTTCGCCGTCGCACTCGGATCATTCTCTGGCAGGTTCGATGTCGGCTTCGTCTCGCTCGCTGGCGGAATCGCCTGTCCTATGCTCGGCGCAGCGCTCGGATCAGCGCCGGGATGCGCAGGCTCACCGTCCTTCTTGCTCGCGGGAATCGCCGGGGAAACGTTCGAGTCCTGCTGCTTGTCCGTTGTCTGGGCTTGAGTGGCGGTCTGGCCGTTGCTCTGGCTCTCCGCCGGCTGCGTCGCAGGCGCCGGCTGCTGTTGACCGCTCAGCACGCTCGTAGTTACCGCAAATGTAAGCACCACAATCAGATGCACTAAGCTTCGGGGAATCCTAGCTTGGCTCATAATCTTCATATTTGCACCTCCGCCAGCCACCCAATGCAGCAAACACACGCATCGGGCGCTTCGCTCCAGTCTATTAGACGCCACTTTCAATTGCTTTGACTAACCTTCCTCCCAATTATTTTCCCCGCGCCGCACGCTTTCCCCAGCAAAATTCACCCTGTGGAAATGCCGTTTGCATTTTCGCCTTTTCTTTGCCATAATCCATCCATGTTCCAAGGTCCTAGAGTACGCAAATGCTTCATCACCACCTGCAAGCGCTGCCGCCGCGATATCCCGGTCGGCGTCCGCGAGTTCCCTTTTCAGCCGGTCATCGTCGAGTGCCCGTTATGCGGCGAGGTACGCCGTTACCTGCCCTCAGAACTCATGCTGGGCAAGCCGCACCCGCTCGTCGGCAAGCGACCCCCGAGCCCGGCCCGCACCGCAGGCGATTGAAGCCGCCCCCAACACGATCCATTCATTGAACCGTAACGCGATTCCTCTAAACTCAGCAAAAAATGACACATAAAGATGCTTCCGTTACCCGGAATCGCTTAGAGTCATAGTGTGAAACCGAGTGTGGGGGGCGTATGACAAACGAAGTGGCTCTGAATCCGGCAGCAGTCCTGAACGGCGTAGGCGTTGAAGCCATCATCCGCGCCGAAAAGATTGAAAAGTACTACGCCCAGCCCAGCGAAAACCGCATACAGGTCATCTCCCCGACCGACCTGAGCATCGTCCCCGGCGAGATAGTCGCCCTTCTCGGGCCCTCCGGCTCCGGCAAATCAACCATGCTCCGCATGTTGACCGGCCTCTCGCGCCCCTCCGCCGGTCAGGTCTACTGGCACGAGAAACCCATCGCCGACACCGAGATCAACGTCGCCATCGTCTTCCAAAGCTTCGCGCTCTTCCCCTGGATGACGGTACTTGAAAACGTCGAAGCCCCGCTCAAAGCCCGCGGCATCGCACCCGACGAACGCCGCAAGCGCAGCCTTAAAATGCTCGACACCGTCGGCCTCGATGGCTTCGAAGGCGCCTACCCCAAAGAACTCTCCGGCGGCATGCGCCAGCGCGTCGGCTTTGCCCGTGCCCTCGTCGTTGAACCCGAAGTCCTCTTCATGGACGAGCCCTTCTCCGCGCTCGACGTCCTCACCGCCGAGAACCTCCGCAGCGAACTTCTCGAGCTCTGGTCGCACAAGACCATGCCCACCAAGGCCGTCTTCATCGTCACCCATAACATTGAAGAGGCCGTCCTTCTCGCTGACCGCATCATCGTTCTCGGCCGCAACCCCGGGCACATCCGGACTGATTTTAAAGTCCAAATCCCGCAGCCGCGCGACAAAAAATCCGAGCCATTCACCCAACTCGTCGACTACATCTACAAAGTGCTTACACGCCCTGACGTCACTCCAACCGAAGACCCAGCCCAGTTGCAGCGAGTCCGCGACCAGCGCCAGATGAAGTACCAGATGCTGCCTCACGCACGCCCCGGCGGCGTCGCAGGTCTGCTTGAGATCCTGCTCGACAAGGCCGGACGCGACGACATCTACCGCCTCGCCGACGACCTCGCCTTCGAAATCGACGACCTGCTCCCCATCGTCGACGCGGCCCAACTCCTCGGCTTCCTTACTATCGAAGAAGGCGACGCGGTCATCACCGAGAGCGGCGCAGAGTTCGGCAACTCCGAAATTCTCCGCCAAAAGGAACTCTTCCGCACCGCGGCCATCGACAACGTCCTGCTGCTGCGTCAAATTCGCCGCGCACTCGAAACCAAGAGCGACCACACCATCACCGAAGAGTTCTTCCTCGACATGCTCGACGAACAGTTCAGCGAAGAAGAAAGCCTCAAACAGATAGAAACCGCAGTCACCTGGGGCCGTTACGCCGAGCTCTTCGACTTCGACGCCGGCAAGCGCCGCTTCATGCTCGCCGACGCCGAGGAAGAAAGCGCCACCGTCGAGGAGGCCAAGTGAGCCTGCAAAACACCTTTGCCCGCTCCCTGGTCACGGTGCGGACATGGCCCTTCTTCATCGATCTCTGCATCGGAGCCTTCGGCATCGCCATCTTCTTTGGCCTCGTCAGCATGGGCCATTACTGGATGGGCACGCCGGTCCCAGTCGTTCCCATCTCACACTCGCTCCGTGTGCTGCCCATGTACGCGCTCTACTCCATGGGCCGCATGGCCATCGCGTACATTCTCAGCCTCACCTTCGCCATCAGCTACGGCTACATCGCCGCAAACAGCCAGCGGCTTGAAACCTGGATGATCGCGCTCCTCGACATTCTGCAATCCATTCCGGTCCTGAGCTTTCTCCCGCCCGTCGTCCTCGGCATGGTCGCGCTCATCCCTGGCCATCAGCTCGGCATTGAACTCGGCGTCATCCTGCTCATCTTCACCGGCCAGGTCTGGAACCTCGCATTCAGCTTCTACACCTCGCTCAAGACCATCCCCAAAGAGATGATCGAGGCCTCGCGCATCTATCGATACTCCGCATGGCAGCGCTTCTGGCAACTGCAAATGCCCTTCTCCGCCATCGGACTGATCTGGAATTCAATCGTCTCTGTCGCCGGCGGTTGGTTCGCGCTCATCGCTTGCGAGATGTTCACCATGGGCGACAAGAACTTCCAACTCCCCGGCCTCGGCAGCTATCTCCAAACC
>CAIMNN010000419.1 GCA_903842845.1 uncultured Acidobacteriaceae bacterium
AGGCCGAGTGATTCGACGTTCTGGCCTTCAGCGAACTGAAGCGGAAGAATGCCCATGCCGACGAGGTTCGAACGGTGTATGCGCTCGAAGCTTTCGGCAATAACTGCACGAACCCCAAGCAGCTTTGGTCCCTTTGCCGCCCAATCGCGCGATGAACCGGACCCGTATTCCTTGCCGGCGAGAATGACGAGCGGCACATTGCGCTCGGCGTACTTCACGCTTGCGTCGAAGATGCTCATTCCCTCGCCCTCGGGCAGCAACCGCGTCACGCCGCCCTCGGTTCCCGGTGCCAGTTTGTTGCGCAGGCGAACGTTGGCAAACGTTCCGCGCACCATCACCTCGTGATTGCCGCGACGCGAACCGTAGCTGTTGAACTCATGCTGCGGCACGCCATGGTTCGCAAGGTATAGTCCCGCCGGTCCCTTCGCCTTGATGTTGCCCGCCGGCGAAATGTGGTCGGTGGTGACCGAGTCGCCAAGCACCGCCAGCACGCGCGCGCCGACTATCTCTTCAACCGGTGCTGGCTTCTGCGTGATGCCGTCGAAATACGGCGCCTTGCGGATGTATGTAGAATCGGCTTCCCACGCGTACACATCACCGGACGGGAACTTGAGCCCCTGCCAGTTGGCGTCGCCGAGTGAAACCGTCGCGTACTCCTTGATGAAGGCCTCGCTCACAACGCTGGTGCGGATGGCCTCGGCGACCTCGGCCTGAGTCGGCCAAATGTCTTTCAGGAAGACCGGCGCGCCTTTCGCATCGTGCCCGAGTGGGTCAGCGTCAAAGTTGTGGCCGATCTTGCCTGCGAGCGCATAAGCGACGACCAGCGGCGGGCTCATCAGATAATTCGCGCGCACGTCAACATTGACGCGCCCTTCAAAATTTCTGTTGCCGCTCAGCACACTCACCGCAACCAGCGAGTTCTCGTTGATCGAAGCGGAAACATCCTCAGGCAGCGGGCCCGAGTTGCCAATGCAGGTCGTGCAACCGTAGCCGACAACGTGGAAGCGCAGCTTTTCGAGATACGGCAGCAAGCCGGCGCGCTGATAGTAATCCGTCACAACGCGCGAGCCCGGCGCGAGCGACGTCTTCACCCACGGCGGAACCGTGAGTCCGCGCTCGACTGCCTTCTTTGCGAGGATGCCGGCGGCGATCATCACCGAGGGATTGGAAGTATTGGTGCAGCTTGTGATGGCTGCGATGACGACCGAGCCATGGTCCAGATATTTGTCGGCATCGATGCCAAAGCGCGACTTCACCGTCGCCGTCGAGTTCACATTCTCCGTGACAACCGTCCCCGGCTTCCACTCTTCCGCGGTGCGCGTGCCAAGCGGCTTCGCGGTCGGCGCAAGCAATGAAGGCAATTGCTCCTTGAAGCTCGCGGCGACGTTCTTGACGAGCACGCGATCCTGCGGACGTTTCGGCCCTGCCACGCTGGGCTCAACAGTCGAAAGGTCAAGCTCCAGCGTTGCCGTGTACTCGGCCTCGGGTGTTGCACTGGTGTGGAAGAGGCCTTGCTCTTTGTAATACGCCTCAACGAGCGCGATCTGCTCTGCATCACGCCCGGAGAGGCGCAGATAATTCAGCGTCTCCGCATCGACCGGAAAGATGCCGCACGTCGCGCCGTACTCCGGTGCCATGTTACTGATAGTCGCGCGGTCAGCGAGCGGAAGCGCGGCGATGCCGGGGCCGAAGAACTCAACAAACTTGCCGACGACGCCTAGCTTGCGCAGCGCCTGCGTCACAGTCAATACAAGGTCTGTCGCCGTCGCGCCTTCCTTCAATTTGCCGGTGAGCTTGTAACCAACGACCTGCGGGATGAGCATGGAGACCGCCTGGCCTAGCATTGCGGCTTCTGCTTCAATGCCGCCTACGCCCCAGCCGAGCACGCCGAGTCCGTTGATCATCGTGGTGTGCGAGTCGGTGCCGACCAGCGTGTCGGGGTATGCGACCTGCTCGCCGTTCTGCTCGTTGGTGAAGACGACGCGCGCAAGATATTCCAGATTCACCTGGTGGCAGATGCCCATCCCCGGCGGCACGGCGCTGAAGTTGCGGAACCCCGTCTGGCCCCACTTGAGGAATGCGTAACGCTCGCGGTTGCGTTGGAACTCAAGCAGCGAGTTCTCATCGTACGCCTTCGGTGTGCCGAACTCATCCACCTGCACCGAGTGGTCAATGACCAGTTCCGCAGGTATCAGCGGGTTCACGCGGTTCGGGTCGCCGCCGAGCGTTTTGATTGCATCGCGCATTGCGGCGAGGTCAACGACGGCAGGTACGCCGGTGAAGTCCTGC
>CAIMNN010000420.1 GCA_903842845.1 uncultured Acidobacteriaceae bacterium
GAGGGGCTGGGCAAAAGCGGCCTCGGGTGGCGCGATGTGCTGGCGATGTTGACGACGAACCCTTCGGAGCGTTTCGGCGTCAATAAGGATAAGGGGACCATCGAAGTCGGCAAGCTCGGCGACCTGGTGGTGCTGGAGGCTGATCCGGCCGAGTCGCTGACGAACTTCAGCAAGGTGCATGCGGTGGTGCGCTCCGGGCGTGTGGTGTGGAGCAAATAGCCGCGAATTCATTGCATATTCACGTGGGTCAAGTGAAACGCTTGACCCACATATGTATGCGGGCATATGCTGCCATCGGATTTATTTTTCGACCTTCTTAAATGCCCTGAGCAGATGAGGGAACAATGACTACAAAAACGAACACGCAGCCGTTGCTAGTGCAGCGCGCCTGCGTACTGGGTGCGGGAACCATGGGTTCGCGCATCGCCGCGCATTTGGCCAACGCCGGGATTCCGGTTCTGCTGCTCGACTTGCCGGGCAAAGACGGCGCGAAACCGCTGGCCGCACAGGCGCTTGAAGCCCTGCTGAAGGCGAAGCCTGCCGCGTTCTTTGAGGCGGGCGCGGCGGCGCTGGTTTCAACCGGGACGTTCGACGACGACCTGGGAAGAATCGCAAATTGCGATTGGGTCGTCGAGGCGGTGACGGAAGATATCGCCATCAAGTCGGCGCTGCTCAAAAAGGTGATTCCGAACCTGAAGGCGAACGCGATTCTGACAACGAACACGTCAGGGTTGCCGGTGGCGAAGATTGCCGCCGCGCTTGCGGACGAGCTAGGCGCATTCAAGACGCGCTTCTTCGGCACACACTTCTTCAATCCGCCGCGCTACATGCGACTGCTTGAGATCATCGCCGCGCCGGAGACGGACCCTGCGCTGCTTGCGGCGTTTGCGGCGTTCGGTGACAAGATACTTGGCAAGGAAGTGGTAGAGGCGCACGACACGCCGAACTTTATTGCGAACCGCATCGGCGTCTCCATTATTTTTGAAGGCGCGCAACTGATGCTGGCGCAGGGGCTGACCATTGAAGAGCTCGACGCGTTGACCGGCCAGGCGATTGGATGGCCGCGCACCGGCACATTCCGGCTGGCCGATATGGTGGGCGTGGATATTCTGGCGCACGTGGCGGCGAACTTCCCAGCCGGTGCGGGCGGCAGTGCGGAGTTTGCCAAAATTCTCGCGGAGATGCTCAGCCGCAAATGGCTCGGCGACAAGACGAAGCAGGGCTTCTACAAAAAAGAAAAAGACGCGACCGGCGCGGAGCAACGCTTTGCGCTTGACCTGAAGACGATGGAGTACAGGCTGCTGAAGAAGGCTGCGCTGCCGGCGCTGGAGATGGCGAAGAACGCTGCGACGACGAGCGAGCGCATCAAATTAATTTTGTCCAACGATCCGAAAAAGGACAAGGCCGCGGCGTTCTTGTGGCCGTTCCTTGCAGCGCTGTGGAACTTTGCGGCGGAGCGCATCGGTGAAGTGGCCGATGATGCCATCTCCATCGACCGCGCGATGCGGACCGGCTTCAACTGGGAGCTTGGGCCGTTTGAGATGTGGGATGCGGCGGGCGTGGCGGAGAGCGTCGCAAAGATGCGCGAACTCGGTTTGCCTGTGAGCCCGGTGGTTGAGGCGATGTTGGCAAGTGGCGCGACGCGTTGGTACTCGGAAGACGGAAAGCATTGCTACCACCCGGCGAGCGCAAAAGCTCTGCCGGTTGCGCAGATTCCTGGCCACGCGCGTGTCGCGACGTTCAAGTCGGCCGGCTCAACTACGCGGGGTGTTATCAAGAAGAACGCAGGCGCGTCCCTCGTTGATATCGGCGATGGCATCGCTGCGATTGAGCTGCACTCGGTGAAGAACGCCATCGGCGGCGATATTGTTTCGATGGTCGGCGCGGCGCTGAACCCCGAGTCGGAGTTCGTGCGCAACTTTGCCGGCTTCGTCATCACCAGCGACTCCGACAACTTCTGCGTGGGCGCGAACCTGATGCAGGTGCTGATGCTGGCGCAGGAGCAGGAGTGGGAAGAACTCGAGTTTGCCATTCGCGCCTTCCAGCAGATGACCGCGCTCGTGAAGTTCTGTCCGCGGCCGGTGGTGGTTGCGCCGTTTGGTTTGACGCTCGGCGGCGGCGCGGAGATCAGTTTGCACTCGGCGCGCAGGCAACCACACGCTGAGACGTACATGGGATTGGTCGAAGCCGGAGTGGGGCTCATCCCCGGCGGTGGCGGGACCAAGGAGATGTATCTGCGCGCGTTGGATGCGGCGGTGGCGTTGAACCCGCCCGACCCGAGAGAGCCAGCATCAAAATTTGCGCAGAGCGCGGAGCTCTTCAACGGATTGAAGCGCAGCTTTGAAGCGATTGCGATGGCGAAGGTTTCGACATCGGCATCGGAGGCGCGCGGAATTGGATTGCTCAATGCGACGGACCGCATCACTCTGAACCGCGAGCGGTTGCTGCTCGAAGCCAAGGCGCAAGCGATAGCGCTTGCAGAGAGCGGCTACACCGCTCCGCTGCCGCGGACGCAACTGCCCGCGCCGGGAACCGCTGGACTTGCGTTGATGGAGACAGGCGCGCTGTTGATGGGCGAAGCGGGCTACGCGAGCGAGCACGACATGAAGGTGGCGCGCTGGGCTGCGTACATTCTGGCTGGTGGGCGCATCACGCCGGGCACGCTGGTGAGCGAGCAATACCTGTTGGACCTGGAGCGTGAGGCGTTCTTATCGCTTTGTGGAGAGGGCAAAACGCAGGAGCGCATAGCGTTCACGCTGAAGACTGGGAAGCCGCTGCGGAACTAGATGAGGAAATTTTTATTCAGTGCGACGGTGAGTGCAGTGGTTGTGTTGGCCACGACAGGATTGCTCTGCGCGCAGATGCCCGACACGCGCATGGTGGAGCGCGGCACGGTGGAGCAGAACGGCAAGACGGTGAAGTACCTGATTCGCCGCCTGCCGGTGAGTTCATTTACTGAGTTGCCGGTGAACGTCGCCGCCGAGCTTGAAAAGCGCGAGTGCATGATTCCGCAAAGCTACCAGGCGCACCGTGCGGAGAATGTGGTGCACGGCAGCTTTGAGGGCGTGGGCACATCGGATTGGGCGGCGTTGTGTTCTGCGGGCGGCAGAGTCCGGCTGCTGATATTTTTTGCGAGCGCGCCGGGTGTGCCGCTGACGCTTGAAGAAGCCGACGAGAAGACGCTCTTGGAGGCGCACGACCTGAGCGGCGTCTTTGGTTTTGATTGGGGCTTGGACGCGGCTACTCCGCTACAGGTGCATCAGGCGCAGGCGGGGATGGAGCACAGGCCCGCAGCGCCGGCGCACGACGCGGTTGCGCTGGTATGGCTGGAACACCGCACGCGCTACCGGCTCTACGAAAAGCAGCGCTGGATTGATCTGGATATGCCGGAGTGAGTATGTATTACGCGGTAAGACGCTGTAAGACAAAGTTTGTATTGAGGAGCGAGTTATGAGTGAAGCAGTGATCGTAAGCGCAGTGAGAACGCCGGTGGGCCGCGCGCCCAAGGGAGCGCTGAGCACGACGCGCCCTGATGACCTTGCGGCAGTTGCGCTGAAGGGCGCGCTGGCGCGCGTTCCCTCGCTGGCTGTTGACGAGATCGACGACGTCATCCTCGGCTGCGCGCAACCTGAAGGCGAGCAGGGATGGGACGTGGCGCGCTGGGTTGTTTTGCGTGCCGGATTGCCGGTGGAGATTTCGGGCATGACGGTCAATCGGCTTTGCGCCTCGGGCCTTGAGGCGATTGCGACGGCGGCGGCGAAGATACAAGCAGGCAACGCGAATGTGATCGCCGCGGGTGGTGTGGAATCGATGAGCGTGCTGCCGTTCGGCGGATTGAAGCCGAGCCCGAATCCGTGGTTTGTTTCGAACTATCCCGACGCGCTGATAACGATGGGCCTGACCGCCGAGCGCGTTGCAAAGCGATACGAGGTCAGCCGCGAAGACCAGGACGCGTTTTCGCTTGAAAGCCACAAGCGCGCAATTGCCGCGCAGGCTGCGGGGAAATTCGACGGCGAGCTGGTTCCGGTGACGGTGACGCGCGCGACTCCGGGCAAGGGACGCGGCAAGGTCGACGTGAAAGAGACGCAGTTTGCGGCCGATGAAGGGCCGCGCGCGGACTCCACGCTTGAGGCGTTGGCGAAGCTGAAGCCGGCGTTTGCGGCCAAGGGAACGGTGACGGCGGGCAACTCATCGCAGACGTCGGACGGCGCGGCGATGACGGTGCTGATGGAAGCGAAGCGCGCGCAGGAGTTGGGATTGAAGCCGCTGGGCCGGTTGATAACGTACGCCACGGCCGGCTGCCTGCCGGAAGAGATGGGCGTCGGTCCGATCTACGCGATTCCGAAGGCGCTGAAAAACTCCGGACTGAAGCTGAGCGACCTTGAGGTCATCGAACTGAACGAGGCGTTTGCGGCGCAGTCGCTCGCGGTCATCCGCACGCTCGGCCTCGACCCCGCGCGCGTGAACGTAAACGGCGGCGCAATCGCGCTCGGCCATCCGCTGGGCTGCACCGGCGCAAAGCTGACGGCGACGCTTTTTGCGGAGTTGGAGCGGCGCAAGGGCCGCTACGGAATGGTGACGATGTGCGTCGGCGGCGGCATGGGCGCTGCGGGGATATTTGAGCGGTTCTAGCGCGCGTGCTGTGTGTCAAGCCGACTGTGAAAATTCATCTTGGTGCAACGCGCCCTGGCGTGGATAATGGGCTCACGATTTTCCCCGGAGGTTTTTGACTAAGTTGAAGAGACCGCGAGGTGAAGACCCCGGACGAGAACCCGACCATCGGCATATTGCTCTGCAAAACCAAGAACGATGCCCTGGTTGAAATGACTCTGCCGGAAAACAACACCACCATCTTCGCCAGCCAATACCAGTTGTATCTGCCGTCGAAGGAGGATTTGAGGGCGCAATTGCGGGAAGCGGCGGCTGAGGAGGAGGCGAGGCAGCCATGAACTTCCAGATCGAACTACCCCTCACCCCAGCCCTCTCCCATCGGAGGGGAGAGGGAGATAATTGTTTGGGCACGCTACCCAGGGCGGCGTTCGTGCCTCACTTGCCCTGGGCTAGTATCTTCTTGCCCTTTCAGGGCGGCGGTTTGGTGGCTCGTTGCCTCGCCACAAAGGAGGTCGCATGAGCACATTGTCCAAGGAGTTGCGGCGGCAATTGGAAAATGCCGTGCTGAAGGCGCGGGAGGAGGCGGAGCGGGGCGCGGCAGCGGCGCTGGACGAGTTGGGGCTGACTGAAACTAAAATCCCTGCTCACCTCAAGGAAGACCAGCAGAAGTTACGGCGGCGACTACGGGCACATGGCAAGCAGGTGGGCGACATGCAGATTTCCGACAGGGAGTGGGACATTTCGCACCTGGTCCACGAGTGCGCTTATGAGCATTGGCATCGGATGCTGTTCGCGCGGTTTCTGGCGGAGAACGGGTTTTTGATCGAGCCGGAGTCCGGGCTGGATGTGGACTTTGCGCACTGCGAGGACGAGGGTAACCGGCTGGGCATTGACCCGTGGGAAGTCGCCGCTGGTTACGCGCAGAAGATGCTCCTCGATGTCTTCCGCAGCGACGATCCGGTGCTGCAAGTGC
>CAIMNN010000421.1 GCA_903842845.1 uncultured Acidobacteriaceae bacterium
CGCGTGATCGTTTCGCAGTTGCACCGTTCGCCCGGCGTCTTCTTTGAGACGGCGAACAATCGCACGTACTTTTTGGGCAAGATAATTCCTTATCGCGGTTCGTGGGTCGAGTTTGAGTACGACCAGAAGAACACGCTGTACGTCCGCATCGACCGCAAGCGCAAGTTTTTGGGAACGATCTTCCTGCGCGCGCTGGGATTGCGTTCGGACGAAGAAATTTTGAAGACTTTCTACACGGTCGACAAGATCAACGTTGTTGACAGCAAGCTGGAGTGGGTTGTTCCGCAGGATGCGCACGCGTCGACACATTTGATCGGCTCGCGTCCGTCTGAAGCGGTGACGCACAAGGGCGAGGAGATTGCGCACGCAGGCCGCAAGATCACTGTGAACACGATCAAGGGCATCCGCGCAGCGGGCATTGAGAAGGTTAAGGTTGAGACGGCTGAGCTTGACGGCGCGCTGACCGCTTCAGATGTTGTTGATCTGGAGACGGGCGAGGTGATCGTCGAGGCGAACATCGAGCTGACCGCCGACAGGTTGCACAAGGTAATCGCGAGCGGCGTGAAGACTTTTGAGGTCTTCTTCCCGGAGCGCGACGACGTGGGCAACATCATCACGAACACGCTGCGCCGCGATACGATCCACAAGCCGGAAGAGGCGCTGATCGAGATCTATCGCAAGCTGCGCCCGGGCGACCCGCCGACGCTGGACACGGCGACTGCGTTGTTCGAAGGCATGTTCTTCGACCCGCGCAAGTACGACTTCTCGCGCGTGGGCCGTTTGAAGTTCAACATCAAGCTGTATGAGAATCAGGACCCGAGCGAGCTCGACAAGCGTACGCTGACGCCGGAGGATTTCTACTCGACGATCAAGTACCTGCTGAAGCTGCGCAAGAACATCGGCATGGTGGACGACATCGATCACCTTGGCAACCGCCGCGTGCGCGCTGTCGGTGAGTTGATGGAGAACCAGTTCCGCATCGGTCTTGTGCGCATGGAGCGCGCCATCAAGGAAAAGATGAGCGTGTACCAGGAGCTCAACACGGCGATGCCGCACGACCTTATCAACGCGAAGCCGGTGATGGCCGCGATCAGAGAGTTCTTTGGTTCGTCTCAGCTTTCGCAGTTCATGGACCAGACCAACCCGCTTTCCGAGATTACGCACAAGCGCCGCTTGTCGGCCCTTGGACCGGGCGGTTTGAGCCGTGAGCGCGCAGGCTTCGAGGTGCGCGACGTGCACCCGACGCACTACGGACGCATCTGCCCGATCGAAACGCCTGAAGGTCCGAACATCGGTCTGATCAGTTCGTTGAGCTGCTTTGCACGCATCAACGAGTACGGCTTCATCGAGTCGCCTTACCGCAAGGTGAAGAACGCGCGCATTCTTGACTACGTTGAAGTTGTGAACGCAGGCGAGAGCGGACACCGCGTCGGCGACCGCATTGAGAAGGAAGAAGCGCTTGCGCTGGACGCCAAGCTGCGGCGCGATAAAAAGCGCGGGCTTGAGGTGATTCCTTCGAGCTTCTACCTTTCCGCGTGGGAAGAGGACCGTCACACGATCGCGCAGGCGAACATTGAGTTTGATGCCGGCGGCACGATCACGGAAGACCTGGTCAACGCACGCCGCCAAGGCAACTTCGTTCTGGTCAACAGAGCCGAGGTTGATTACATCGACGTCAGCCCGAAGCAACTGGTGTCGGTTGCCGCATCGCTTGTGCCGTTCCTTGAGCATGACGACGCGAACCGCGCGCTGATGGGCGCGAACATGCAACGCCAGTCGGTACCGCTGCTGGTGGCCGAAGCTCCGCTGGTCGGCACCGGTATGGAAGGCGTAACGGCGCGCGACTCTGGCGCTGTTGTGCTGGCGAAGAGAAACGGAATTGTTGACTCGGTCGACTCGGAGCGCATCATCATCCGCGTTGAAGGCGAGCACCATCCGACACAGTTGTCGCGTGAGGTTGGCAGCGATATTTATTCGCTGATCAAGTTCAAGCGTTCGAACCAGAACACCTGCATCAACCAGAAGCCAGTGGTTCGCGAAGGCGACCGCGTGCTGAAGGGGCAGGTTATCGCCGACGGACCTTGCACGGAGCAGGGCGAGCTGGCGCTGGGACGCAACGTGCTGGTGGCGTTCATGCCGTGGCGCGGTTACAACTTCGAGGACGCCATTCTTATCAGCGAAAAGTTGGTGAGAGAGGATTACTATACTTCGGTCCACATTGAGGAGTTCGAGATCGAGGCGCGCGACACCAAGCTCGGGCCCGAAGAGATCACCCGCGATATTCCGAACGTCAGCGAGCACAGCTTGCGCGATCTGGACGAGAGCGGCATCATCCGCATCGGCGCACAGATCAAGCATGGCGACATTCTGGTCGGCAAGGTCACGCCCAAGGGCGAGACGCAACTGACGCCGGAAGAGAAGTTGCTGCGCGCGATCTTCGGTGAAAAAGCCGGCGATGTGCGCGACGCTTCGCTCACCTGCCCTCCGGGCATTGAA
>CAIMNN010000422.1 GCA_903842845.1 uncultured Acidobacteriaceae bacterium
GAAGGCCTGCTCGATGGGTGCGTTCTTGCTGGTATCGCTGAAGAGCATGGAGGAGAGTATGGCCAGCGTGAAGCAGAGTACGGCGGCTGAGAGCAGCAGCGGAATGCGACGCGAGAGTTGAGCGGCGCGCCAGGAGAGGGCCTGAAAGTAGGGGCGGTTCCAGAGCATGGGCATGACATAGAGGCATCCGGCGAAGGTGAGGAGGTAGGCGAGCATCTGGAGACCGAGCTGGAAGCGGATGTCGTCTAGCAGCGAGGAAACGCTCTTTATGCCGAAGAGATGGAACTGTGCCAATAGGCGTACTGAAAAACCAACAATGAAGATGGCGGCGAGAAGATGCAGGATCATCAGCGCGAATTGACCGATGTCCGGCTGGCGCACGGGTGGTGGGAGCGCAGGCGGTGGCGCATCGAAAGTGAAGAGCGGGCGCGCGAGCTGCTGCGGGAGAGCGTCGAATATCGCGGGCTCTGGTAGCGGAGGCGGGAGCGGTTCTTGATTGAATGGGTAATCGCCGTTCATCAATTCACCAAGTCGCCCTTCTTCGCACTAACGCCGGTTTTCTTTTCGCGTTTCTTGAATGGCGTTTTTTCTGCGCTTGCCGCGGCGGGTTTTCTGCCGCGCTTTTTGACGGCAGCGGGGAGTACTGCTGGTTCAACTTGCTCTTCGGCGAATTCAACTGCGGCGAGGCGTTTGAACTCTGCGCTGGGAAGATTTTTGTAGTGACGCGCGAGGAACTCGCCGGTAAACGAGCCGGGCGTCGTGGCGATGACAGCGGGGCGGCCTTCGGCGACGATGCGGCCTCCGTCTTCTCCGCCTTCGGGGCCGAGGTCGAGAATCCAGTCGGCGTTGCGTATGACGTCGAGATTGTGTTCGATGATGATGACGGTGTTGCCGAGGTCGCTGAGGCGGTGCAGCACTTCGAGGAGTTTGCGGACGTCGTCGAAGTGCAGGCCGGTGGTGGGCTCGTCGAGAAGGTAGAGCGTGCGTCCGGTCTGGCGCTTGGAGAGTTCGCGGGCGAGCTTCATGCGCTGCGCTTCGCCACCGCTGAGCGTGGTTGCGCTTTGACCGAGGTGGATGTAGCCGAGTCCGACATCGACCAGGGTTTGCAGTTTCTGGCGGACCTGCGGGAAGTCGGCGAGAACGGTGAGCGCGTCTTCGATTGTGAGGTCGAGGACATCGGCGATGGAGTGGCCGTGGAATTTGACGGCGAGCGTTTCCTGGTTGTAGCGGCGCCCGTTGCAGACTTCGCATTGCACGTAGACATCAGGCATGAAGTTCATTTCGATGCGGCGCTGGCCGTCGCCCTGGCATGCTTCGCAGCGGCCGCCGGTGACGTTGAAGCTGAAGCGGCCGGGCTTGTAGCCGCGCTCGCGCGCTTCGGGGAGCATCGCAAACAGATCGCGAATCGGCGAAAAGACCTGTGTGTAGGTTGCGGGGTTGGAGCGCGGGGTGCGGCCGATGGGCGATTGGTCGATGCGGATGACCTTGTCAAGAAGTTCAGCACCGAGGAGCGCTTCGTGCGAGCCGGGCTCTTCGCGTGAGCCGTAAATAGTTTTTGCGAGTGAGCGATAGAGGATGTCGTTGATGAGCGTGCTTTTGCCGCTGCCGCTGACGCCGGTGATGACGGTCATGACGCCGAGTGGGATGCGCGCGGTGATCTCCTGGAGGTTGTGTTCGCGCGCGCCTTCAATGGTGAGCCATTTGCCGCTGAGCTTGCGCGGGGCTTCGCGATGGACGATTGCGGCCTCGCCGGAGAGATAGCGGCCGGTGAGCGACGCGCCGGAGTCGACGATCTGTTGCGGTGTGCCTTCTGCGACGACCTTGCCGCCGAGTCGGCCTGCGCCGGGGCCGAGGTCGACGACATAATCTGCGTGCAGGATTGTGTCTTCATCGTGCTCGACGACGAGGACGGTGTTGCCGAGGTCGCGCAGTTGCTCGAGGGCTTTTATCAACCTCATATTGTCACGTTGATGGAGGCCGATGGAGGGTTCGTCGAGAACGTAGAGAACGCCGCGGAGGCGCGAGCCGATCTGTGTGGCGAGGCGAATGCGCTGGCCTTCGCCGCCGGAGAGCGTGGTGGCGTTGCGATCGAGCGAGAGATAACTGAGGCCGACGGTGATGAGGAAGTCTATGCGCTCGACGACTTCGCGGCGGATTCGTTCGGCGATGAGGGCTTCGCGCTCAGTGAACTTGAGGTTCATGGCGGCGGAGAGCGCTTTTTTTAGCGGCAGGGCGGTGAAGTTGGCGATGGAGAGGCCGCCAATCTTGACGGCGAGGGACTCGGGGCGCAGTCGTTTGCCGCGGCAACTGGGGCAGGGCGTGGCCGACATGAAGTTCATCATGTAATCGCGATAGGTATCGGATTGCGCGTCTTCGACGGTGTCGCGGAGATAGGCGAGAATGCCGTGGAATCCGGTGCGCGGCGCTTCGCCTTTGGGAGGGCCGTAGACGAGAAGATGCTGCTGCTTGGCGGGCAGGTCTTCGAAGGGTGTCTTGAGGTCGATTGAATACTTGGTTGCCGCGAGGTTGATGAGCTTCAACAGATATTGAGAGGACGAGCCGGGCCCGAGGCCGCCATCGAGCAGCGGCTTGGACCAATCGGTGATGACCTTGGCTGGGTCGAGGTCGTAGAGCGAGCCGAGGCCGTGGCACTCGGGACATGCGCCGAAGTTGGAGTTGAAGCTGAAGCTGCGCGGCTCGAGTTTGGGTACGTCGAGGCCGCAATCGGGGCAGGCCATGGACGACGAGAACAATTGTTCTTCGCCGTTGCTCATCATGACGAGGACGAGGCCTTTGGCAAGTTGGAGCGCCTGCGTGACGGCGGATTCGAGGCGCTTTTCGACGGGCGGCTTGTTGGTGGCCGCAGAAACTGTGGTCTTCTTGACGCCGATGGTTTTTGGCGTTGCATCTTCTTTGAGGAGGATGCGGTCGATGATGGCTTCGATGTTGTGGTTCTTGCGCTTGTCGAGCGCGATGGGTTCGGCGAGGTCCATGACTTCGCCGTCGATGCGTGCGCGGAAGCCCTGCTGGTCGAGTTCGTCGAGGAGGTCGCGGAACTCGCCTTTGCGGCCGCGGACGACGGGAGCCATGACGGTGACGCGCTCGCCGGTGCTGGTTTGCAGGATGCGCTGGACTATCTGCTCGGCGCTTTGGCGTGAGATGGGGCGGCCGCAGTTGGGGCAGTGGGGCGTGCCGACGGAGGAGTAGAGCAGGCGGAGGTAATCGTAAATCTCGGTGATGGTGCCGACGGTGGAGCGCGGGCTGCGGCTAGTGGTTTTTTGCTCGATGCTGATGGCGGGGCTGAGGCCTTCGATGGAGTCGACGTCGGGGCGTTCGAGCTGGTCGAGGAACTGGCGCGCGTATGCGGAGAGGGTTTCGACGTAGCGGCGCTGGCCCTCGGCGTAGATGGTGTCAAAGGCTAGCGAGCTTTTGCCGGAGCCGGAGAGTCCGGTGATGACGGTGAGAGAGTTGCGGGGAATGCGGACGTTGATGTCCTGGAGATTGTGCTGGCGTGCCCCGCGGACGGAAATGTGAGAGATCGTCATAGATGGGGGCTCGGGGAAAACGGTTGATTTGGCCGCAGGGTTTTGGGCTGCGCCCATGGGGGTATTTTATTTGCCAACAGATTTAAGGGTCAATTCAATGAGATATTGGCCCTGGTCTGTTACATTTTCAGTCAAGCCTGAATAAATGCTGCACGGATTTGAGAACAGGCAAAAACGAACGGTCGGGACGACATGGCTGATTTTCTGAATTTACTTGTGATGATTTTTGCGGCAGTAGCCGCAATGCTGTTTGGTGTGCTGACGTCGTATGCGATCTTCCGCGCGTGTTTCTGGTTGATGAACCCGGAACGCAAGTTGAGCTTTGTGAAGGCTCAAATCAAGGCGCACGTAGAAACGGCTTAAGATTGAAAGTTCAGGTTATGCAAAAAGCCGCGCCCGGAGCGCGGCTTTTCTACGCTTGCGAGTAATTGAACGCGCCAATTTACTGAGGATTTTGCTGACCAGGTTGCATGGGCTGGCGCGGCATATTCTGGAAGCCGGGCCGCATTGGCTGCTGGTTTTGCTGGTTCTGTTGGTTCTGTTGCTCCTCAATGATGGGCTGGTTGGGGATTATCGGCTCCGGCATTTCTTCTTCTTCTTCGATAGCCGGAGCGGTGCGCGACATTGCGCGGTCCATCTTGTTTTCAGTGGTGGCCGGTGCGTCGGTTTTGGCGGTGAGCACAATCTGCCGCGGAGTTCCGGGCGCCTGTTCGCCGATGATGAGGACGTTGTAGCCGGTGCCTTCGAGCAGTTGCGCCAGAACGTCACGGGCGCGGCCGGGGCCGTAGACGCCGTAGATGCGCTGGTCCTTGTCCAGGCCTTCCACAGTGACGCCGGTCTGTGTGGTCACTTCTTTGAGGATGGCGTCGAGGCTGGAGTTCGTTGCTTCGATGCGGAGACCCTTGCTGTCCCAGTTTATCTCGGGCTTCGCCGGCGGATCATTGACCGGCCAATCGGGCTTGGGTGGCTCAACGGGTTTTGTCTCCACCACTTCGGCGGGCTTTTCTACAGGCTTGGGCTTGGCGTGGCCTTTTTTGTGGTGAGTGGTGATTGTTTTTGACGCTGGGGCGGTAATGCTATGGGGTGCGGTCGACTGGGCGGCGGTCTGCTGCGTCCAACCAATGAGCAGGGCGAGCATGACTGCTCCGGCGATCTTCAGGTTGCGTGTTCTTTGACTGTTCATCGACACTGCTCCATTTTGCCGGCGCTGCTCCTTCCGATGTGGAGTTGGGGCTGTGCGGCTCTCAACATATAGACTAGCAATGTTTCCCTCGCGCTCGCGAGAGCCGGGGCAAAATTCAGGGCCCGGCAGAAGGAGTTGGCAAAGTGGCAGGGAAGTGGATTAATCAAGGATTCGACCACTGG
Source organism: uncultured Acidobacteriaceae bacterium (assembly GCA_903842845.1). GTDB lineage: Bacteria > Acidobacteriota > Terriglobia > Terriglobales > Acidobacteriaceae > CAIMNN01. The sequence continues at coordinate 4,911 of CAIMNN010000422.1, forward strand.
TCGTTTAAATACGCAGTCTTCTTGGCATTTTTGCTTGCGGGAACGGCGTGGCTGACGAGTGCCGCGCGCGCGGAGACGGCCAAATGCACAGCTCAGGCCGAGATGAGCGCGGCGGATCGCAGTTCGCTCGGTGAGTCGGCCGCACGCATTTTGACCGCGGTGCAGGGGCAGGATTATGCGACGTTGCAGGGAGTTCTGCTGACGGCCGAGTCAGGCGATTGGAACTCGATAAAAGGCGAGGCCGAACGCGCGGCAGTGGTAACGGAAGGCGGGCAGATAAAGCTCCGCAACCTTTATATGGTCGACAACTCAGCGGCCAAGGCCACCGCGGATACGCAGGTGTTCTGCTCGAATGCGAGCGGCACTCTGACGGTGACGATCACTCTGCGTTCACTGCCGACGGGAATTTACGCGGTGATACTTGCGGATTCGATTGGCGGCAAAATGGCCGGGCAGGTCGGGCTGATACTCGCGGTTGAGAACGGGATGTGGAAGCTGGGCGGAATTTCAGCGCACGAGGGGATGATCGACGGCCATGACGGCGTATGGTATTGGTCGCATGCGCGGGACCTGGCGAAGTCGGAGAATCCATTTGCTGCGGCGTTCACTTATGACCTTGCGAGTTATCTGCTGGTTCCGGTGACCTATATATCGAGCCCGAACCTGGAGAAGCTGGCGCAGGAGCAGTCTCAGTCGCTGGCGGCGATCAAGCCGGCGTTGAGTTTCCCGTACACGCTGACCGATGGGCCGCGGACGTGGAAGGTGACGGCGATGCGTCTTGACCCGTCGCTGCATCACGCGGATATCGCCATCTATTATGAGTCGCTGGGAACGACCGACCCGGCATCGGCTCGGACCGAGGCGGTTGCGGTGATGAATGCGCTGCTGAAGGCGCAACCGGCGCTGCGCGCGAACTTCCACGGCTTTTGGGCGTACGCGTTGAACAACGGCAAGCCGGGCTTTGCGATAGAACTGCCGATGAGCGAGATTCCGCACTGAGCACGAGGAAATTGAACGATGAAATTATTGCGTCGCGTAGCTGTTTTGATCTTGTTGCTGGTTGTGGTCTTTGGAGTGTTTTTTTATCTGCGCCCGGTGACTATCGCGCGGGGATGGCAAACGCTGCGGTTGCGTTTTAATGGCACTGAGGTTCATCACGTTGTGGTGAATGGGATTCAGATGCGCTACGAGGCGCTAGGCCCCGCCGATGGCAAGCCGGTGGTTCTTGTTCATGGATTGGGCGGGAATGGCGAAGACTGGCGCCACATGGCTCCGTATTTTGTGAAGTTAGGCTATCGCGTTTACATGCCCGACCTGCCGGGTTATGGCGGAAGCGAGCGGCCTGCGAATTTTTCTTATTCGATTGCGGATGAGGCGACGACCCTGGTCAGTTGGATGGACGCGCTGGGTTTGAAGCAGGTAGACCTCGGCGGCTGGTCGATGGGCGGATGGATAGTGCAGACGGTGGCGTATAACCATCCAGAGCGCGTTGACAAGCTCATGATTTTTGACAGCGCAGGATTGAAGATGAAGCCTGACTGGAACACTGCGCTGTTTACGCCGCAGACGCCAGAAGAGCTTGACCAGCTTGATGCGCTGCTGTTGCCGAATCCGCCGAATGTTCCAGGTTTTGTGGCGAAGGATATTATTCGTTTTTCATCGCAACGTGGCTGGGTGATAAAGCGCGCAATCGCTTCGATGCTTAGCGCCAATGATGTGATGGACGCGAAGTTGCCCACGCTCAAAATGAAGACGTTGATCGTGTGGGACGCGGACGACCGTATTACTCCACTGAGCGAGGGAGAAGCGATCCATCAGCTCATTCCGGGCTCTGAGTTTTTTGTCATCAAAGGCTGTGGACATATGGCGCCAGTGAACTGCACGAAAGAGATAGGGCCGAAGGTCGCGGAGTTTCTTCAGAAATAAATTTCGCACAAAATAGAAGCGCTTCCTCAATTGAGGAAGCGCTTTGCTATTGCAAGGGTGGTGTTGGCGTTAGTGCTTAAACACCGATGACAGCGCAGAGTTCCTTGACTGCTTCGGCACTCTTTTTGAGGGCCGCGTCTTCTTCAGGCGTGAGCTTGATCTCAAGAATCTGCTCGATCCCCGCCGCGCCCAACTTGCAAGGCACGCCGATGTAGAAGCCGTTGATGCCATACTCGCCGGTGAGGTAGGCCGCGCAGGGCAGGACTTTCTTCTTGTCTTTGAGAATGGCTTCGACCATCTCGACCGTAGCTGCTGACGGCGCGTAGAACGCGCTGCCGGTCTTGAGGTGCTTGACGATCTCTGCGCCGCCGTCGCGGGTGCGTTGAATGAGTTCTTCCAAACGCGCCGGAGCGATGAGCTCAGTGATGGGAATGCCGGCGACGGTTGAATAGCGCGCCAGCGGAACCATCGTGTCGCCGTGGCCGCCGAGGACGAAGGCCGTGACGTTTTCGACGCTGACGTTCAGCTCTTCGGCTATGAAGGTGCGGAAGCGGGCTGAATC
>CAIMNN010000423.1 GCA_903842845.1 uncultured Acidobacteriaceae bacterium
AGGCCGAGGGACTTCCAGGCGGCGTGGGGGTAGCTTTCAATGAGGATGCGTTCGTCGGGGCTTGCGGGTTGTTCGGTTGTGGCCAGGCGCTTCCAGCCGCGGCGGCAGAGGGCGTCGTAGAGGTCGACGCAGAAGTCAGCAAAGGCGCGGTAGGTGACGGGCTTGACCATGCCGGGGAGGCCGGTTTTGGCGGCGGTGTTGAGCAGGCGTTCGCTGACGCGTGCGTGGGCGAGGCCGTTGTTGGCGGACTTCCAGGCCTGGGGGCCGTCGAGGAGGATGAGTCGGACGCCGCGGGTGTTGCAGAGGTGGTTGATGCGGCCGGCGAGGATGTCGGGGTCGATGCCGGGGGCTTTGGGGGCGGGGCTGGGCGGGGCGAGTTCGTCGCGCCAGTCGAGAATCTCACAGCGAATCTCACAGCGAATTTCGCAGTGGACGGTCTGTGCGGCGCGGGTTTTGCCAGCTTCGGCGCGGGATTTGCCCCTGGTATCGACGCGGTCGAGCAGGACGATGCCGAGGTCGCTCCAGCGGCGTGAGGCGAGGTCAACGGAGAGGACGCTCATAAGCAAACCCTACGCCGGGCCGGGCTCAGGGGCAAGTGAATGGAAAGAAAGCTGCTGCTGAGTTATACTAAATTGGTACGTCTACCGGAGCGGGAAGCTTGGACGGGGCGGGGCTTGTAGCCCGGCTCTTTTTTGTTGAACGGCTAACTGGAACGGTTACACGTATAGGGATGGGGTTTTCCCCGTCTGACCCTCTACAAAGAGAAGAAAAATGCCCAAGTTGAAGACCCATACGGGCGCGAAGAAGCGCTTCAAGAAAACTGGCACCGGCAAAATTGTCCGGCACCAGACAAAGACGCGCCATATTCTTTCGTCAAAGTCCCCCAAGGTGAAGCGCAAGCTCGGCAAGAGCATGATTGTTTCCGACGGTGACCATGCGAAAGTAGCGCGCATGATCCCCTACGCCTGATCGAACTAACGTTCAGGGCCGCATTGCGAACGCGTTGCGCAGGCCCCCTGAGACGAAACTGATTCGCAGAACCAAATCAGAATTGGCTCAGAGTGAACAGGCAAAGTAAGAGCGAGTGAAGAGGTTTACCTGCCTCCAGCCGCTAAACAGACGACGCAAAAAAGGAGAACCAAGATGCCCCGTGTAAAACGGAGTACGAAACGCAGTGACCGCCGCAAGAAAATCCTGAAAAGGGCGAGCGGATACTTCCTCACAAAATCAAAGTTGTACCAGGCAGCGCAGGAAGCGGTTGAACGCGGCCTGAAGTTTGCCTACACCGGCCGTAAACAGAAGAAGCGCCAGTTCCGCTCGTTGTGGATCGTGCGCATTTCGGCAGCCTGCAAGCTGAACGGCATCAGCTACTCGCAGCTTATCAACGGATTGAAGAAGGCAGAGATCGAGCTGGACCGCAAGATCCTGGCCGAGATCGCATCCGAAGACCCGGCTGGCTTTACCAAGCTCGCCGAGCAGGCAAAGAAGGCCGTAGCCGACGCGAAGAAGGCTGCATAAAGGCAGAAATCAGTTATCCGAAGTCAGGGATCAGGGCCCGAAGTTCAACAGAGCTTCGGGCCTTTTGTATTTGATGCGTGGACAATGGACTAAAGTCAACAAAACGCAAATAATGCCGCGAGTGCGGCTGTGCTAACATTTCCGCAAGCTGTTGTAGAGACAACTAATAGAGGCAATTTTATGGAGACGATGCTGCGCCCGATGAGCCTGGGCGAGATCCTTGACCGCACGGCGACCATCTACCGGAAAAACTTTCTGCTGCTTGCGGGCATCTCTGCGATCTACGCCGGAGTGACGCTGCTCATTGGGACGATTAATGTGGTGCTGATCCATTTTCTCGGCGTGGGGATGGGCCGCAGTGGTCATCTGATGTTGGTGGAAGTGCTCTCCATTTTTGCGAGCGGCCTGATGTACATTCTTGCCGCAATTCCCATTGCCGCGGTGAATCGCGCGGTTGCGTCGATCAGCATGGGGCAGAAGACGACCATCCGCGACGCATATAAAAACGTGCTGAGCAGAGCGGGTACCTATCTGACGCTGATGACGATACTGGTCGCGCTCATCTATGTGCCGTATGCGCTGTGGAGTCTCGGTTACTTTGGCCTTGTGACCAGTAATCTTGTAAACGGCAAGATGGTCGGCGATACATCCACACAGATGCTTGCCTTGGGCGCGATGTTGATCTTTGTACTGCTCCTGATGCCCGCGTTGATTGCTTATGTGATCTGGATGCTGCTGCGTTACGCGCTGGCGATTCCTGCTTGCGTTATTGAAGGGCTTACGCCGCGCGAGGCGATGAAGCGGAGCAATGAGCTGAGCAAAGGCGCACGTGGACGCATCTTTGTGCTCTACCTGTTGGTCTCGGTCATTCAGATAGCGCTCTCACTCTTGTTTGCAGGGCCGTTTATCGTGATGACCTTCAAGCAGGTGATGAAGGACCCAACCAACATCAGCCTCGGCATTCAGATAGCCGAGCAGTTCGCCATCTTTGCGGTGAAGACATTCGTCACTCCTATCTTTGCCACCGGCTTCATTCTCTTTTATTACGACCAACGCATTCGCAAGGAAGGCTATGACATCGAGTGGATGATGCAGTCGGCGGGGTTGAGTGCGCCGGCCGAAGGTGTGTTTGATCCTGCTGTCGGCGCATCTGCGCCGCCGCCTCTGGTTGCGCCTGCCGAAGGGACGAGCGAATGAGTGAAGTCATGCGCCCGATGAGCTTGGGCGAAATTCTTGACCGGACCATTCAGATCTACCGGAAGAATTTTCTGCTCTTTGCCGGGACGGCATTTTTGCCAACGCTGTTGGTCATCGTGATGGCGGTTTGCATGGGCGTTGTGGGCGGTGTGATTGGCACGATGAACCCGGTCTTCGCCGGTGTGGTTGGTTCACTTGCAATTCTGCTCTGCTTCCTGCTTTTTGCGCCTCTCTCGCTTGCCGCAACGGCGCTGGTCAACGGCGCGTTGACCACGGCAGCGGTGCGCATCAACGAGAGTGTTGAGAGCGACAAACTGACAATTCGCGCGGCGCTTGGCGCGGCGTGGAAGCGCGGCTGGCGGTTTATTGGAACGCAGTTTTTTGTTTGGTTGTTTGCGTTCATTGCGCCCGGTGCGCTGTTCTTCGGCGGCTTCATTTTGTTTGCGGCTATCGGTGCGGCGTTGGGCGACTCCAGCTCAACTGGCCTTCTGGTTCTTGGCACATTTGTCGCCATCATAGATCGG
>CAIMNN010000424.1 GCA_903842845.1 uncultured Acidobacteriaceae bacterium
TGCTGATCTATCTCGAATTCAATTCGCCTGGCACGATCGTTCCCGGCGCGCTCGGCACTGTGCTTGTGCTGCTCGCCGTCTTCTCGTTTGACCTGCTGCCCATACATGGAACAGCAATCATGCTGGTGATTGCAGGATTTGTGTTGATGGTGCTTGAAGCAAAGTTCGGCGGCCACGGGGCGCTGGCAATCGCCGGCATTGTTTCGCTCGCGTTCGGTTTGCTCACGCTTGTTGATGCGCCAATCGCGGAGATGCGCATCGGCCCGTGGATGGCGTTTTCAGTGAGCGCGGCGTTCGGCATTATCACCGTGTTCCTGCTGCGGCTTGCGTGGAAGGCCCGGCAGCGTAAATTCCGGCTTGGCGCGGACTCGGTGCTTGGTTCCTCAGCCACGGCAATGGAACCGCTGAACCCCGCCGGCCACGTCCTGGTTGAGGGTGAAATTTGGCAGGCTGTCAGCAGTGAGCCGGTGTCCGCAGGGGAGAAGTTACGTGTTATCAGTAGCGATAACTATATTTTGCAAGTTATCCCGTTGAGCGGCGGGAAAGTGCAAAAAACACAGGAATAATCTGCATTTTTCGTGTAAAATTCACCTGTGCCCGAGGTGTGCAAATATGTTATCTATGATTTCTCTACCCTTCCTGGTTTTAATCGCAATATTCGCACTTTACCTTTTAAACTCCATCAAAATTCTTCGCGAATACGAGCGCGGCGTCATCTTCCGGCTCGGCAAAGCACTGCCTGTTCCGAAGGGCCCCGGCATCATTTTCGTCTTCCGCCCAATTGATCAGATAGTGCGCATCTCGCTGCGGCAAGAAGTACTTGAAGTCGCGCCTCAGGACGTCATCACCAAAGACAACGTCACACTGAAGGTCAATGCGGTTATCACGCTGCGCGTACTGAATCCGAATGACGCGGTCATCAAGGTCGCCAACTACGTTTACCAGACATCGCAGTTTGCTCAGACGACGCTGCGTTCAGTTCTCGGCGAAGTCGAACTCGACGAGTTGCTCAGCCATCGCGACAAATTGAACCTGAAAATTCAAACCATCATCGACCAACGGACTGAACCTTTCGGCGTGAAGGTCATCTCGGTTGAGGTGAAGCAGGTCGACCTGCCCGAATCGATGTTGCGTGCCATGGCCAAGCAGGCCGAGGCCGAGCGCGAGAAGCGTTCCAAGATCATTCACGCGGAAGGCGAGTTCAACGCCGCGCAAAAACTTGTGGACGCGGCTGCCCTGCTCGCCACGCAACCCATGACATTGCAACTTCGCTACCTGCAAACACTCACCGAGATCGGCGTCGAGAAGAACACCACCATCGTTTTCCCGCTGCCTATTGAGCTGATGTCGCTGCTCAACAAATTTACCGTCAGCAAACCAGAGGCAAAATGACGCTCCTTGACGCGAACGATAATAAGGAATCGCATTACGACTACGAGGATGAAGAATTGCAGCGCGACTCAGGCATGAGCCTGGGAATGATATTTGTGCTCTTGCTCTCTCTCCTCGTAGTAGGTGGCACATGTTTTGGCGTTGGCTACATGGTCGGGCACAATAACATGATTCCCGACCTGAACTCCAAGCCTGCCCAACCAGCAACTGCACAGCTCTCTCCAGCCCAAGTGCTGCCGAAAGTTGCAGCAGCCGCAGTAGCTCCTGTTGCCCCGGTTACTGCGCCGCAGGCGGCAACATCTTCGTCCGCGCCAGTCGCGAGTGCGCCCGCACCCGAAAAGCCTGCACAGAAGACCGAGGCAAAAGTCGCGCCGCAGACGCAGGCAAAGGTTGCACCACCGGCAAAGCCTGCACCCACCGCAAGCCGCAAACATGTGGTTGAGCGCACCGCGGTGGTCACGCATCACTCGGACATCGCACGACGGCCTGATCCGTTCACGCACCTCGTTTCAAATCCGAACTACGGTGTCGAGACCTCATCCTCTTCTCATCAACCCATGGTGCAGGTTGCAATTCTTTACCGGGACGAGGACGCGACAGTATTGCTTGACGCGCTCAGCAAGCATGGCTACACGGCTTCGGCAAATCGCGGCGCAGACAAGCGCATTCATGTGCGGCTCGGACCCTTCGCCAGCCGCGACGACGCATCGGCGATGCGCGACAAACTTCAGAGTGATGGCTACAACGCAGTCATTCAGTAATTTTCAATACAGAAAGACCAAAACCCTCCGTATGTTCCGGAGGGTTTCTTTTTTTGGTTGGATGGATACGACTACTTGATATCGTCAGGCCACATCCACTCGGGCAGTCCTGAGGCAATCGAACGTCGTACAGCCATCATCAGCTCTTCGCGATTCGCATAGTTCGCGGGTTCTAGCGGTGGATGAAAGATGATCCGCGCTGTGCCGGGATAAACCTTCAGACTCCCTTTGCGCATCATCGTCTCCGTGCCGCTGATAGAAACGGGAATGCAGGACGCGCCCGTTGCCATCGCAAGGTAGAAAGGCCCTTTCTTGAAAGGCAACATGCGGCCGTCGGGCGAGCGCGTCCCTTCGACGAAGGTCGTGATGTGAATTCCATCCGCAAGCACTGCGCTGGCCATCTGTGTGCTCTCCAATGCACCCTCCACCGAGCCCGACCGGTCGACGGGAATAAAGCGCGCTCTCTTCATTCCCCAACCGAGAAACGGTATCTTCATCAGGCTCTTCTTCAACAACGCCGAGGTTCGGCGCGGAATATTTGGCAGCAGAGCCGGTGGGTCGACGTTCGACATGTGGTTCGCCATGAAGATGCAGGCGCGGTCCTTGGGGATGTTCTCGCGGCCGATGACCTTGACGCGAATGCCCGCAAGCCAAAGCCCTATGCGTGCTATCCACGTTGTGGCGCGGTAAAGGGTCATGATGTCGCCGGTTATATAGGCCCAGGGGCAGAGCACGAGCCCGGTCGGCAAGCCCAACACGACAAATGTAAACAGTAGTGTGAGACTAGCGATCATGCCTTTGCCTCCGCTCTCAAGCGTTCGGGGAGTTTTTCGTAGATGCCGCCGAAGCCGCCATTGGAAAGGATAGCGACCACGTCACCGCTGCGCACATTCTTCGCGACTGAATCGATGATCGCTGCCACATCTGCGCAGATGCGCACAGGATGGCCTGCCTTACGCACGGCTTCAATGACCGCGTGCTCGTCAAGCCGTTCGTCGGCGGGAATCTTTTCCAACTGGTAGACAGCGGCGAGAACCACAACATCGGCCTCACACAAACTTGCGGAGAGTTCGTTGGCCATAACTTTTCGTCGCAGAGTATTTGAACGCGGCTCAAGCACAACCCACAGACGGCCGCCGTGAGTTAATGAGGTATACGCAGAACGCAACGCACGCAGAGTTTGCTGGATAGCGGTGGGATGATGCGCGAAATCATCGATGATGGTTACGCCGTTAACGACCGCGCGCACTTCGAGGCGCCGTTTGACGCTTTTGAAAGTTTTCAGCGCATCGACGATGGCGGATTTTTCAAGTCCGCGGCCAGCAGCCAACGCGGCGGCGGCAGTTGCATTCAAGGCATTGTGCTCGCCAGCGAGCGCCATCTGCATCTCGGCCCAGAGCGCGCCGTCATGCCAGAGTTCCCAATGCGAGAGTCCGCCGACGTGATGCATATTTCTTAGCTGCCAATCAGCCGACTCGCTGAAGCCATAGCGCTCGACGCGACAGAAGGCCTTGCTCACACACTCGGTCACATTCTCGCTTGCATCGTAAGCAACCAGCAACCCTTTACGCGGAACCAGATTCACCAGACGCTTGAAGGCCGTTTTCACGGCATCGAGGTCGGCGTAGATGTCTGCGTGGTCAAACTCAACGTGTGTGAGAATGAGTGCGTCAGGAAAATAATGCAGAAACTTGGGGCCCTTGTCGAAGAAGGCCGTATCGTACTCGTCGCCTTCGAGGATGAAGTTGTTCGTCTCGCGAAGTTGAAAGCTTGTGCCAAAATTTTCCGCGACGCCGCCGATGAGGAACGATGGAGCGAGTTCGGGGCGCTGCTTCGATGCCACCTCGAAGATCCACGCCAGCATGCTTGTCGTTGTGGTTTTGCCGTGCGTGCCGGCAACGACCAGAGAGTCGCGGCCCTGAAGAAATTCTTCGCGCACAACGGCTGCCATCGATGTAAAAGGCAGATGCTCGTCGAGCACGCGTTCTATTTCAGGATTGCCACGCGAGAGCGCGTTGCCGACGACGACCAGGTCAGGCCGAGGATCGAGATTAGATTCGGAGTACGGCTCTTTGATGGGAATGCCAAGCTCGCCGAGCAGGTCGCTCATCGGCGGATACGCAGCCTGGTCCGAGCCGGTGATGCGGTGGCCCTTCAACTGCAATAGCCCGGCGAGCGAGGCCATCGCCGTTCCGCAGATGCCAATAAAGTGAATGTGCTTTGCCATGGGAACTAAGCTGAGACGCCTTCCAAAATTTCGAGTGTGGCGTTGCCAGCGGCGGTGAGCCGCGCCTGCGCGCCAAATGTCAGTGTTACATTTTCACGCGTCACATGGCCACTGCGCAGGCCGATGGCAATGGGGCCGTCGAAGTCTGCGAGACAACGAAGTACGACCTCGTCGAGAGCGCCGCCTTGAACTGAGCCTACGCGTTCGCTATCACCGGGGGTAACGCAATCGAGCATTTCGCCGAAGATGATTCCCTTCACGCCTTTGAGTTTGCCCGCCGCGCGCAACTGCCAGAGCATTCGGTCAATTTGATAGGGCTTGGCGCCGACATCTTCAAGAAAGAGGAGTTTGTCTTCAGTTTGTGGTTCGAATGGTGTGCCCAGCATTGCAACAATAATGCTGAGGCAACCGCCGTACAAAATTCCTTCGGCAACTCCATCGCGCAACGGCCTCAGCCCCTCAGCCGTGCCGAGTGAATAACTTTCGCCGTTGAGCGCCGCATTGAAGCTGGCCGCATGAACGCCGTTCTCAACGCTGAAGTCCGCCGCAACCATCGGCCCGTGGAATGCTGGCAGGCCGATGCGGTCGAGCAAATGCAGTTGAATGCCAATCAGGTCGCTGTATGCAAAAAATGGTTTCGGGTGTTTGCTGATGAGCTCAAGCTGGAGGCCACTGAGCAAATAGTTTGAACCATATCCGCCGCGCACGGTGAAGACCGCGCTTGTATCCGCGGCAAAAGCTGCGTGAAGATCGGCGAGCCGCTCGGCGTGCGTGCCGGCGAAGTATGCAGGACCGCGATTTGTAGTCGCGCTGCCAAGCGCACCGGTCAATCCAAATTCTTTGAGCTGCGCAAGGCCGCGCGTCAGCTTTTCATCAGCCGCATACGATGCCGGTGCGATGACGCTGACCGTTGAGCCGCGCGCAAGTTTGTTGAGCTTGTTCAACTCAGCTCCCATTAAAGCCAAGCCTCGCCTTCCGCGATCAACACCGCTGGTCCGCTTAAAAATAGTTCTTCGCCTGTGCCGCTCCACTCAACAATTTGTGCGCCACCCGGAGCGACAACCTTAAGTGGTGAATTTATCAAGCGTTGCACAACGGCCGCAGCCGCGCTTGCAGAACTGCCTGTACCGGATGAGGTTGTTGGACCCACGCCGCGCTCGAAGATGCGAATCTCAATCTCGCTCGAGCTTTTCACCAATACAAACTCGACGTTGGTCTGTTGGGGAAAGTCCGCGTGATGGCATATCTCTTCGCCGATGCTGAACCAACTGCGGCCGGCCACTCGGAATGAGTCGTCGCTGACCACGATGACAAAATGAGGATTGCCGGTTGTGATCTTCATGCCTTCCACTTGCGAGCCATCGGATAGCCGCACGCTTTTCTTTTCCAGCTCAGGCACGCCCATGCCGGTGCGCACTTCGACCGCACGCACGCGGCCCTCGCGCAACTCAACTGATTCGATTCTTCCAACGCGCAAGCCCGCATCGGTTTCAATTTCAATCACGTCGCCTGGTTTTGAATTGAGTTCGGCGGCCATCCACGCAGCAACACAGCGCGTGCCGTTGCCGCTTATCTCCGCGATGGAGCCATCCGAATTATGTAGCTTGATGCGACCAGCTCGTTTGCCCTGCGCATTTTTCGTCCACGCAAAAAATTCCACGCCGTCTGCGCCGACGCCGGTGTTGCGCTCGCACAGTGCGCGCGCAAGCTCCGCCCAGTCGCGCCCGGCCGCGGCTTCTTCTGTCACTATTAAAAAATCGTTGCCGCAGGCATGCGCTTTGGTAAAGGGAATCAATCTTCCTCCGGGTCGCGAAACACAAGTAGTTGCGTTATAGCAGGCATCGTGCGCAGCTTTTCCTGCAAGCGGATATGCCGCGTCTTGGTTGCGTTCAGAATAAAGGTCGCGCGTAGCACGTTGCCTATCTCTGATTCTTCGAGCGCGGCCAATCTCTCCTGCGCCTGATCCATCGCTGCCAGAATCGCAGCCCGCACGCCATCGTTGTCGGTGCCGCGCGCTTCGTAGATCTGCGGATAGACTTTCAAGTTCAGACCGCGCTCCATGAACCCAACAAATTCGAGCACGACGATCACGATCGCAGTTGCCGCAGCCGCAGCCGCATACTGGCCAGCGCCGCAGGCCATTCCAATGGAGGCAACAACAAAGACAGTGGCCGCGGTGGAGAGGCCGCTCACGCGATTGCGATTGTGCAGGATCAAACCCGCACCGAGGAAGCCGATGCCCTGGACAATGTTGGAGGCGATGCGGCTCTTGTCAGCATTGGTTGCGCCGGCCAGATAGATGGAGAGAATGGTGAAGAACGCGCATCCCAGGGCTATCAGCAGGTTGGTGCGCACACCGGCAGACTTCTGCCGGCTTTCACGCTCAATGCCCACGAGCCCACCGAGCAGACAGGCAAACAGCAACCTTCCAACCGCGCCGGTCAGTACATTCGTCTGTTCAAGCCAATTGAAATCGAATGGTTGTGCCATTAGGCGTCACCTTGAAGAGAATGCTATCACCGGTTGATGCCCTCGCCTACAGAGCTTTTCAAGTATGTATCCGTTACGTAAATCGTCGCCGTCGGCTGCCAGGTTGCGTCGAATTTCCACACCGGTTTGAAGGCCGGGTCGCGCTTCACTGCCGCCTCCACGTCGTCGCCTGTAAAGCTGATCGCGACGACTGCGTGTGCGGATGGATTCTTGAGCGCAGCGTCGTAGAGGTCAAGGTCGCTCTCGTTGATGGTTTGCTTGTAGACCATGCCTGCCTGAGTAATAACCCCCGGATAGCTTGATGTTTCCATCAGAACCATAGCATCGGGGCGCATTTCGTGCAGCAGCTTTAGACGCGACGCTATTTCGTGCTCGTATGTGCCGCGCATCTCGGTATTGCGGCGGCCTTCGCCGAGGACGATGGGCTCGTGCGCGCAAAGCTGCCATGTGTTGAGCGCGGCGAGCACCATCAGCACGGCAGCGGTCGCGAATTCATAACGCGGCCATTTGCGGTGGATTGTACGAAGAAGAAATTCGCCGCAGAAGCCTGCGCCGAGCGCGATTGCCGGCATCAGTTCCAACCCGTAACGCGTGTTGTAAAAATTGTGCGGCCACCAGACAGGAAGAAAAATTGGCACTGAGCCATACGCGACGGAGTAACAATAAAACGGCAGCGGCAGCCAAAGCAGCAGAGCCCAGCGCGCGCCGGGTTTTTCGCCGCGCTTTATGCAGAACCACAGCGCGCCAGCCAGTGCGAGCCAGAAGAGCCACGCACCCCAGTGGCCTTCACCGGCGACCATCTGCACATCTTTGCCGTAGAAGAGCAGCGACTGCCACGGATTATGCCAGCCGGGATGCGGCGGGATGAGCCCGTGCGATGTGCGCGCCTCAATCGCGGCGGCTGAGTACTGCCCACGCAAAAAATCCAACGGGTCTTTATAGAGCACTGAGTTGTAGATGAGCCAGAGGAGAGGCGCAGCGGCCAGCACCACACTCGTGGCGATAAATCGGAGTTGGAAAAATTCGCTGCGCTTCCACAACTCATTGGCGAGCAACAGCCAGATGACAAAGCCGAGTACCCATCCGTCGTAGCGCGTGTACACCGCCGCGACGAGTACGGCGATCAAGAGCCACATAAGTTTGTGCGCGCGCTTATTATTTTCGGCGAGTGCGTCGCACCAATCGAGAAGGAGGACGACGCTCCACACTATTTCTGCGAGAAACAGCGGCTCGGTCAGTGCAGTGGTGCTGACGTAAAGCACGTTCGGATTTAGGATGAAGAGCGCGAGAACAAATGTTGCGGCGCTGACGCCCATCCAGCGGCGAGCCAGTTTAAAGAGGCCGACAGCGGCGAGGATTGTCTCAACCATCGACGGAAACGCGCCAGCCAATCCCGAGCGCCACCAGGAATCTACATTAACGAAGGGCAACAGCAGAATGTGCGGCAGCGGAAGCCAGACGGTTCCCAGTTGCGAGAAGCGCGGGCGCTGCGAATCGAAGACGCGGCGCGCGATGTGCAGATGCGCCTCCGCATCGCCGTACAACAACAGCGCGCCGTGGCGCATGCTCCAGGCAAGGGCCGCAAGCACTGCGGCGAAGGCGGCCAGCGCCACCCACCACAGCTCGCGGCTCTCGGTTTCTTCTTTCATTAAAGGTGCGTCAGTTCTTTGAAGACATCAAAGCGCGCGTCGATCTCTTCGCGGCTCAGGTTTGCTGTGCGCTCGGTACCGAAGCGTTCGACGCAGAAGGAACCCATTACGCTGCCGTAGAACATGGCTTTGCGGAAGACCTGCGGCGTGAGCTCGGGCTGTGAGGCAACATAGCCGAAGAAACCGCCGGCAAAGCTGTCGCCTGCGCCGGTCGGGTCAACCACTTCGGCGAGCGGCATAGCCGGCGCGCGAAACGGATGCTTGACGATGCGGTCGCCGCCGAAGCTGCGTTCGGAGAAGAAGGCTGTCGCGCCGTACTCGCCA
>CAIMNN010000425.1 GCA_903842845.1 uncultured Acidobacteriaceae bacterium
GCCGGTGATGTTGGGGCCGGTGCTGGCTTCGTCGCATCCGACGACGCTGGCTGTCGATATCGGCGGCACGGGCTTGAAGATGATGCTGATCGACAAGAACGCGAAGCCGCTGAGTCGCCGCCTGCGCGTGGAGACGCCGGTTATCTCAACGCCGGAGCGGGTGTTGAAGCTGCTCGACGGCATGGCCAAGCAGGTGGGCGGTTTTGACCGCGCGTCGGTTGGCTTCCCTGGCGTGGTGCGCAGCGGGGTGACGCTGTCGGCGGCGAATGTGAGCAAGCAGTGGATGCATTTTCCGCTGGAGGCGCGGCTGAAGAAGTTGTGGCGCAAGCCGGTCAGAGTGGGGAACGACGCCGATGTGCAGGGCTACGGGGCGATCAAGGGCAAAGGGCTGGAGTTAGTGGTGACAGTGGGCACGGGCGTAGGCGCGGCGCTGTTCACCAACGGGCATCTGTGCCCTGGGCTCGAGCTCGGGCATCACCCGTGGAAGAACAACCTCAGCTACGAACAGATACTGGGCAAGAAGGGTTACAAGCGTATCGGGCGCAAGCGCTGGAACGAGATGTTGAAGCTGGCGATTGCGCAGTGGAATCACACGTTCAACTACGACCACTTATACCTCGGCGGCGGCAATGCGAAGAAGATCAGTTTCAAGCTGCCTGCGAATGTGACAGTGGTGCCGAACGTGGAAGGATTGTTCGGCGGTGTGGCGCTGTGGAGACACGATAATTAGGATTGCTAGAAATAGAAAGCCCCGGCTGAGTGCCGGGGCTTTTTTCTATATCAACGAACGGTTGCATGTGCGTGCGTTGATCTTTTGTGATCTTTCTTGAGTAGCCATGCTCGCAGTGCTTCATCGGCGCGGATCTGCCAACCATCTCCAGTGGCGCGCAAACTGTCGGCCACATCAGGCGATAGACGAATAGAGATGGGCACTTTCTTCGGCGCCTTTTGCGGGCCACGTTTGCGGAGCCCGAGCAACATCTTCTGCTCTGCCGATGGCAGTGCGGAAAGCTGAACGGCCTCTGCGGCGTCCTGGGCGGTCAACTCACGCACTTCGCCGTCACTGTTCGTTAATGTTTTGCGCTTTGCCATATTTTTTTGCCTCCCGTTTGTTGGCTTTTCGAAAACTGATGACACGTATGCCAGTTGGTTTGGGAATAAAACAGAGAACGTGCAGCCGCCCATCCAAATAACCCACGGCAACGCGTCTAAATTCGCCTTTGCGGATTTCAGTGTTGAAGACAGCAGTGGCAAAATCAAAATCCGCGGCCCTATCAAATGAGAATCCACGCTCACGGATATTGCGGTCATTCTTAGCGGGATCGTACTCGATTCCCATGATTTTATTGTATATACGATTTGAAGAATGTCAAGGAATCTACCAATAGATCATCCTTTGGCAGGTGGTTTGAGGCCGAGTTCGCGCATGGCGATCTGGAGGTCGGCCCAGGCTTCTTTTTTCTGGCGTGGGTCGCGCAGCAGAAATGCCGGGTGATAAGTGACGATGAGCTTGGTTCCCTTCCACGAGTGCATGCGGCCGCGCAGGCCGGCGAGCGGCTGCTTGTGGCCGAGGAGGTATGTGGCGGCGGTTGCGCCGAGTGCGACGATGAGCTCCGGCGCGACGGTGATGATCTGGCGGAAGAGGAAGGGCGCGCAGGTGTTGGCCTCTTCGGGCTCGGGCGGTCGGTTGTTGGGTGGGCGGCACTTGACTATGTTGGCGATGTAGACCTCTTCGCGCTTGAGGCCCATGGCTGTGATCATGTTGTTGAGCAGCTGGCCGGCTTTGCCGACGAAGGGCAGACCTTGCGCGTCCTCGTCCGCACCGGGGCCCTCGCCGACGAAAAGCAGGCGCGCGGCGGGGTTGCCGTCGGCAAAGACGATCTTGTTGCGGCCGGTGTGGAGCGCGCAGCGAGTGCAGTCGCCGATGTCTTCGCGGATGAGATTGAGGACGGCGATTTTTTCTTCAACAGTGATTGCGAGTTTGGCGGGTGCGGCTGTAGCCACCGGAGTTGCGGCGCTGATTGGCTCGGCGGGAGCGGCGGCAGGCTCGGGTGTCGGTGCGAACGGCAGGTCGGCTGCTTGTTGAGTTTGAGCTGAGAGGAGCGAGCCTGCGATGGATGAGCCTTCAACATCGCGGCGATAAAAATCATTGAGGCCGAGCTCGCGGTAGAACTTCATCCGCGCGAGCAGTGCGTCATTGAGTGTGTGAATCTCGGGGCGTTCGAGGGGCATGCGTTGCTACTCCTCGATGATGATGCGCTTCTGGCGCGGCGATAGGAAGGGCTCGTCTTTCACAGGCAGCCGCTCATCCGATACTCCGGGTGCGGCGCTTTCATCAAATTCTTCCACACGCTGTGCGGGGCGGCGGAGCTGCACGACCTCGTCGAGAATGCGGTCGGCGAGCTTCCGCTTGGTCATCTCCGGCATCTCGGTGGATGTTGTGCGAGTGAGGAAGGTTGCGGCATTGACGTCTGCGTCGAAGCCGATGCCCTCTTTTGCAACGTCGTTGATGACGATTGCGTCAGCGCCTTTTTTGAGGAGCTTGGCGCGGCCGTTTTCAAGCTGATTCTGTGTCTCGGCGGCGAAGCCGATGACGAGCTGGCCAGGCCGGCGGCGTTCAACGACCGCGGCGAGAATGTCTTCAGTCGGGGCGAGCTCGATGGTCAGTGGGCCAGTGCGCTTCAGCTTTTCGGGCGCGACGTGCGTGGGGCGGTAATCGGCAACGGCGGCGGCCTTGATGATCATGGTGGCCTCGGTCATGCGCTCGAGGACGGCGTTGCGCATCTCCTCCGCAGTTGTCACACGCAGGAGTTCGCAATTGGCGGGTGGATAGAGCGCACTTGGGCCGCTGACGAGGATGACGCGCGCGCCACGGCTTTGTGCTGCTTCAGCGAGGGCAAAACCCATTTTGCCGCTGGAGCGGTTGCCGAGGAAGCGAACGGGGTCGAGAGCCTCGCGAGTGCCGCCAGCAGTGACGAGCAAAACTTCACCGGCGAGGTCGTGACGGCGGCCGAGAGCATTGAGGACTGCATTGGCAATTTCTTCGGGGTCGGCGAGGCGGCCGATGCCGATGGTTCCGCAGGCGAGCTGGCCGCTGTCAGGCTCAATAACGCGGACGCCGCGCTCGCGCAGAATATTGAGGTTGGTCTGGGTCGCCGGGTGCTCCCACATTTTTGAGTTCATCGCCGGCGCGACAAGGACGGGTGCGTTTGTGGCGAGGTAGATTGTGCTGAGCAGTTCGTCCGCGAGGCCGTGCGCAAATTTTGCGAGGATGTTGGCTGTGGCGGGGGCGACGACAAATGCATCGGCCCATGTAGACTCGCTGATGTGCTCGACGCCTGCGCCAAGCTCGCCTTCATCCCAGAGCGTGGTGCGGACGGGATGGTTGGTTAGCGCGGAGAAGGTGAGCGGCTGGATGAAGCGCGTGGCGGACTCGGTCATCACGACGCGCACGTCCATGGCCTGGCGCTGGAGTGCGCGCACAAGTTCAGCCGCTTTGTAGGCGGCGATGCCGCCGGAGACGCCGACGAGTATCTTCATTAACTGATGAGGGCGATGCCGCTGTCTTCAACCGGCGGTTTGACGACCGGCGCTTCGGTCTTGACGTAGGAGATGAGGCCGGCCTCGATCTCATCCTGCGCCATGCGGCATGGCTTGCTGGAGTGAGAGTTGACGAGGGCGCGTGAACCGCTTTGGAGCTGACGAGCGCGGCGAGCCGCGACGAGCACCTTGCGATAGTTGGAATCAAAGCTCTTTTCAATCGTCATCGGAGTCCTCCTCAAATTTTAACCATTGCTGACCGCTGGGGTTATGAATTCCAAACGCTTCCAGCACCGGTTGCAGGCGTTCACGCGAGTTGACAAGCCGGCAGGCAGCCGCTATCTCAAGCACGCGCGAGGCCTTGATGTGTATCTCCTGGCCGCAACGATAGTATCGCTCGCTGAGGATGATGGCTTCAAGCTGGGCCACAGCGCGGTCCAAAACATCGTTGACCAAAATATAGTCGTAATCCATGTATTTCTCAATCTCGCTGCTGGCCTCGCTGAGGCGGAGATAGAGAACGGCCTCGTTGATCTGCCCCTCGGCACGACTGCGGTTGCGAAGGCGCGTGCGCAGGACCTTGGGATTGGGGGGCAGAACAAAGATGCTGCAAGCCTGTGGGCAGACCTTGCGCACCTGCGCGCCGCCCTGCACATCGATGTCGAGGAGGAGGTCGCGGCCCGCGGCTGTGGCTTCTTCCAGCGAGCGGCGCGAGGTTCCGTAGTAATTGCCGAAGACCTCGGCGTGCTCAAGGAACTCACCGGCGTCGCGCATCTTCTCAAACTCTTCGCGGCTGGTGAAGTAGTACTCGCGGCCGTGCTGCTCGCTGCCACGCGGGGCGCGGGTGGTCCAGGAGATGGAAAAGTCGATGCCGGTCAACTGCTTGCGCACTTCGCTGACCAACGTGCTTTTCCCTGAACCCGAAGGCGCTGAGATGATGAAGAGGATGCCTGCCAAGCGTTTTTTCCTTTACCTGATGTTCACATCTTAAACGGCTGGATGGGGCTGGAAGCAACAATAGACTTTTGATATCTGGAAATACGGTAAGATATACGGAAGGGGACGCCCAATGACGACTGTTCAAATCACGCTGCCAGACCAGCTTGCCCGCGACGCCGAGAAAGCTGGGTTGCTTGCGCCTGATTTTGTAGAACGTTTGCTGCGCGAGGAGTTGAAGACCCGCCGTTTGAGCCAGCTCTTTACCGCCATGGATAAGATGAGCACGAATAATGATCTGCCTTACATGAGCCCTGAAGAGCTTGCCGAAGAGATAAAAGAAATTCGACGCAACCCACGCCAGTAGATTGAATCCATGAAATTGCTTCTTGATACAAATATTGTGACTTCCGCCTTGCTATGGCAGGGAACTCCCAGAGAACTTTTTCGACTTGCCGCCACTCATCCAAAGATTCAACTATTTACTTCAATACCTCTACTCAAAGAACTAGCCATAGTACTAGCAAGGAATAAATTTGCATCTAAGGTCAAGCAGAGCGGACTTACGGCACATGAGCTGACTGAAAGTTACGCAATGCGATGTAAGCTAGTTAAACCAGTCGAGATTCATGGTGTGGCAGCGGATGATGCTGATGATGTCGTGATAGGGACGGCGATTGCCGCACATTGCGATTGGTTAATCACCGGAGACAAAGCGATGCTAAGCCTGGAAA
>CAIMNN010000426.1 GCA_903842845.1 uncultured Acidobacteriaceae bacterium
GTCGACAAGTACGACCCCGACGCGCGCGTCACCCTCATGACCCTCCACGCCGCCAAGGGTCTCGAGTTTCCCCTCGTCTTCCTCGCCGGAATGGAAGAGGGACTCTTCCCGCACTCGCGCACCCTCAGCGACCCCGAAGGCCTCGAAGAAGAGCGCCGCCTCTGCTACGTCGGCATGACCCGCGCCATGGACACGCTCGTCCTCAGCCGCGCGCACTATCGCCGCCGCTACGGCAACGACGCGCCCGAGCTCACCATCCCCTCGCGCTTCCTCGAAGAAATTCCCGCGCACCTCATGGAGCCGCTCGGAACCACCGCCCCCGGAGCCAACACTTACTCCAGCTACAACGCGCGCGGAAACTCCAGCTACGGCCGCACACGCCATCGCAGCAATTACAGCGATAAGCGCGCCAACGACCACTACAACTACGAAGATGAAAATCAGGAACTCGCCTCCGCAGCAGGCTCCTCAAAAGAAACCGAAGACTCAACCACCAACATCGCAAAATTCTTCGGCGCCAAGGCCGCTGGCGCATACGTCTCCGGCCCCATCTCAAAATCTCTCGCCGCCTCCGCAAAATCCTCAGCAAACAAAGCAGGCTTCAACAAAGGCGCGCGCGTCCGTCACTCCAAATATGGAGCAGGCACCGTCCTCGCACGCGAAGGTTCAGGCGACGACACCAAGCTCTCAATATTCTTCGAAGGCCACGGCGTAAAAAAACTGATGGAGAAATTCGCCAACCTCGAAAAGATCTAAATTCAATTATTCAGTTTGTCATTCTGAGCGAAGCAATCCACGCAACGCGTGGATTGCGCAGTCGAAGAATCTGCAGTTGCTTTTTCTTTTGTTCTTTTTACTAATCACAAGCATCTAGGGTGCCCCATCCATCGCGTTCTTTGCGATGGGTGGGATACGACGCTCTAAACTCACAAGCCTTGCGAAGAAGCATCACTGCCCCAATATTCTCCGCGCCAACATCTGCGCCCCTCCAACTGACAAATGCCCATAATCAATCGCCGACGGCTCCAACTGACCATCCGGCCCCATCACTGAAACCAGGCAGCGATCTTCCTTGCAGAACACATCCAGCGCTGAAACAAAGCGCGCGTCCTTCCCGGCAATCGATTCCATCCTGCCGTCAAGCGCCCTCAGCTCCCGCATCATCGGGTCGCGCAGCATCAGCTCCGGCGTCAGCTCCGCATTCCGCTTCGCCAACCGCGTCGGCAAACTTCCCTGCCGCAGCGGCGCTGTCCCCACAACAACAACCTCCGTCTCCGGCGACTCGCGCTTGATTGCATCTATCGTCACGCGCAACAACTCGGCGCGCTTCGTGTACCGGTACCAGTTCGCGTTCAGCACAACCATCTGCGGCTTCGCGCGTTCAATTTCGCTCAACGCATATTGATTGATGGCATAACAATACCGATGCCCGTGAAAAACATCCGCATCAATCGGCGGGCAATCGCTGGCAGTGAACTGAATTATCTTCACGCCGTTCTGGTTGAACCCCGCAGCAAGCGCCGCCGCATGTGAATCGCCCCACACCACGATTTTTTTCTCCGCCGTCTCGCCCGCAAGACACTTCGGCTTGAACACATCCGGCCCGTGCGAGCTGCTGTCGATAAAGCACTCGTCCCAGCTTGCAACCTTCTGCTCCGCAAAATCCGCCATGCGTTGCTCAAACGGCGTCACACGCATCGCACTCGCGCGCGCGCGCAATCCATGACCCGCGGCCCAGAACAAAATAATTCCCGCCACTGCGCCCGCAAAAATAAACTTCCGTCCAAACTGATTCGTGCGGAACGGCGTCTCCACAAACTTCCAACTGAAGTACGCGGCCACCAATGAAAAAATTGACAGCACAAACATCACCAACGGCCCCGGCGCTTCCACCATCTTTTGCCGCGCAAACGCAAACACCGGCACGTGCCACAGGTACGCGCTGTAACTTATCTTCCCTATCAACACCACCGGCGACCACGTCAGCACCCGTCCCACCCACGTCGTCGGCCTCACAAAAAGAATCACCAACACCGAGCCCAGCACCGGCGCAAGTGCATACCAACCCGGAAACGGAGTGTCCTGCTCGTAAGTAAAAATCGGGTAAGCTATCAGCGCAATCGCTGCAAGCCCGATCAACTGATGCATACACGTCGGCGCTTCTTCACTCGGCGTCTTCTTCAGAAGATAAAGCGCAACCAGCGCACCTGCCAGCAGTTCCCAAAATCTGAACGGCAACAAAAAGAAATTCGCCGTCGGCGAGTTCGCCGAACCCCAAACCGATAATCCAAAGCTCGCAAGCGCGCCGAAAATCAGCAGCGCAAGAATCGTTTTCTTGAACCGCTTCCACCCAGTCATCAGCAGTAGCGGGAATATCAAATAATATTGCTCTTCAACCGCCAGGCTCCACGTGTGCAGCAACGGCTTCAGTTCAGCAGCACTTTCGAAATAGCCACTTTGCCACCAGAACAAGGCATTGGACGCAAACAGACTTACAGACAAGACGCTTGACGAGAATTCAGCCAACTCGATGGGCATCATCCACATCCATGCGAATGGGAGGCAGCACACCATAACGAGGAAGAGAGCTGGCAAAATGCGGCGCGCTCGCCTTTCGTAAAACTCCAAAAAGCTAAAGGTACCAGCCTCTACATCTTTGACGATA
>CAIMNN010000427.1 GCA_903842845.1 uncultured Acidobacteriaceae bacterium
AGCACGGGCGTGCCGCCCAAAGTGAGGGCGGGGCCGTAGATGCTGTTCACGCCGCTGAGGTCTTTTGTGAGCATGAAGGCAGAATTCGACGTCAGCCACAGAGTGGAGAGGAGGAGGATGAAGAAGACTGCCGGCAGCGAGATGAAGATGGAGCGCTTCGAGCCGCCGTAGAGCGCGCCCGGGATGTTGGAAGTGGAGGGAACACCCGGAGTGCCTATAACGCTTGAGGCATAACGTGTGTTGGAACCTTCGACCCATGTCCACTTGCCGTTTGAAGGGGTAAATTCCCAGAGGTCGTTGAGGTTGCCGTAATGTCCAGCGCTGTCATATCCGAGGCCGCCAAAGATCCAGAGATTACCGCTTGCATCAAACCACATTAGGGCAGTGTCGCGCCCGCCCGGATAGAAGTCAGTGCCAGCGACGCCGATTGGCCCGTAGTTGCCGGCATTGCCGGTGGCCTTTGCAGGGACAGTATTGAGACCGCCTTCCCAAGCCCATTCATTTGTTGTGGGGTTATACATCCACAAATCGTTCAAGATTCCGTATAAGGAGTTGACATCGAATCCATCGCCACCAAAGAGCCAAACGTTGCCGTTGGCATCGGTAGCAGAGCTTGCGTCGGCGCGACTACCTGGATCGTAAGCAGGATTTGCAACGCCGAGAGAGCCGGCGACGCCGGGAGCATTGACGGTATTGGGGCCGCGTTTCCACGTCCAGCCGAGGTTGGCGGGAAGAGTTGCGATGGTGATGGGATCGATTGCAACGTTGCTGTTAGTGTCACCGCTCGCCGTGGCAAATGCCTGCACGGTTGTGGAGACGCTGACGTTGAAGCCAGCGGTGTAAATGGAGGAGCTGACGGTTGGCGTGGAGCCATCCGTGGTGTAGTAGATGGTCGAGCCGGGTGTTGAGTCGGTGATGGTGACGTTCTGCGTGGAGGAGTAGGTTCCTGCCGTGGGCGAGATGACCGGCGTTGCTGCTTGCGCGACGAGCGCGGTATAGGTCGCAGAGCTGAGGCCGCTCAAGCCGTGATAACTGGAGAGTGCAACAGCGTTGACGGTGGTGGTTTTTGTGACGTTGAAACCGCCGGAGTAGAGAGTTGAACTCGCGGTGGGGGTTGAGCCGTCCGTGGTGTAGTAGATGCTGGCCGAAGGATCGGTATCCGTGATGGTGACCGCCTGCGTGCCGGAGAAGTTGCCCGAGGCCGGAGTAATCTGTGGCGCTGCTGAGGGCATCTGGCCGACCCATAAATCATTCATAACGCCACTGACATCATTTGTATCGCAACCACTGCCGCCGAAGAGCCAGAACTGGTTGTGCGAATCCATCACAGCGCCGCTGGTATTTCGTCCACCGGGCTGGTTTGAAGAAGAGATTGCGCCCTTAGTGCCGTAGACGGGCTGGTCGCATCCATAATTGTTGGGCACGGTATTGTCGCCTGAGACCCATGTCCACTCGGAGTTTGGGATGTTGATCATCCAGAAATCACCGAGATCGCCAATGGTGCCATTTTTATCAACGCCGCGTCCGCCGTAGACCCAGATATTGCCTGCATTGTCAGGTGCGGCCATGGCATTTCTGCGCCCACCGGGTGCATTATTTGCAGAGGCAACGCCCGGAGTGCCGTAGCTTCCAATTTCGCCGGTACCACCTCCGCCGACAAGGGTGGACAATCCGCCCTGCCATGTCCAGGATTGATCCGTGATGTTGTACGACCAGAGGTCATTGAGGTAGCCGCCGTACCCAGCGGAGTCAAAACCGAATCCGCCCCAGAGCCAGACGACATTGTTTGTAACCATGTCAGACCAGACCATTCCACCGTATCGTCCGCCAGGTACATTACTGGTGGAAGGAGCATGAAGAGTGCCGTAGACACCGCTATTACCAGACAAATTAATTGTTGTTTTTGAGCCTGCCATCCAGGTCCACGTGTAGGCAGTTGGGTCGAAGACCCAGAGATCGTTCAGAGCACCAAGAGTGCCGGTTGAGTCGATACCCCATCCGCCGAAGAACCAAACTTTGCCGTTTGAATCCTGCCAAACGGCGGCGTCATTGCGTGCACCGGGAATATTGCTAACGCCTGGTGTGCCTTTGTTTCCATAAAAACCTGCCTGATCGCCAGTGCTGTATCCGTTGACCCACTCCCAGTTATAGGTAGAAGTATTGAAGAGCCAAAGATCACCGAGATGTTTAGCCGAGGTGGAGGAACCATCAATACCCTGTCCGCCGAACATCCACAGATTTCCGTTTGAATCGACCCAGGTCATGGCGTCAGAACGACCGCCGGGGTAGCTATTGGGATCAGGCGCTCCCATTGAAAAATAAGCGCCATTATTGCCACCATTAGTGAAGCCGCTTACATTGGTTTTATTACCCTTAACGAATGTCCACTGCCCTGTCCCGGTGTTGTACGACCAGAGATCGTTCATGTAGCTGATGACGCCGTTGACATCCGGACCTAAGCCGCCGAAGAGCCAGATATTTCCGTTCGGGCCAATCCAGGTGAGCGCACCTGAACGACTGCTGGGCGTGTTTGAAGCTGCCGCAGTGCCTTTAGTGCCCCATGAACCGGCAACATTGCCGGTGGGGTTCACATTTGAGCCGGTCATCCATCCCCAGCTGGTAGATTGCGCGTTGGCTGAGCTGGAAAGGCCCAGGACCAGTATCAGGAGAGAGAAGACGGCCAGGGCTTTGCCCAGCAGTGCGGAGCTAAACAAATTAGCCCGGTCTTTCAATTCCTTGTTCAATATCAAATCACTCAACTTCTGTTTCCCTCTCACTGTTTCTCTCCTATCAAATTGGTCTTGAATTGGAACCTGACTTGTTAAATGCAGACCGTGCTGCGCCTTAAGTTGAGCGCACAGACACACGCCCCCCAAACGCCTGCAATTGAGCAGGAGTGAGCATGCAGGTCAGCCATCTGTTATTGAGTGGTCAGGAGATTGCGGATTGTGACCGAGAAAAGTAAGTAAATTAGAAAATATTTCTGTGCTGGAGGTTGAAGCGTTCCGGCTGCGGGCAGGAACGCTTCAGTGAGAATTAACGCCACTCGCCGGCGGCGACAAAGCCGGCCCAGTACCAGGGATGGGTGCTCTGGTGAGAGGTGCGGAGGCTTTGAAGCAGGGAACGGGAGGCGGACCAGGCGGAGTCAGCGGTGGAAGCGTGTTGCTCAAAGCGCTTGCGGTAAAGCTGGGTCATGAATTGGCGCGTGACGGCATCGTCGACGGGCCAGAGTGACATGACGACGCTACGAGCTCCGGCGACGCGGAATGCGCGCTCGAGACCGAGCACGCCTTCGCCGTCAGCGAGTACGCCATTGCCGGTGTTGCATGCGGAGAGGACGGCCCAGTCGACGCCGTTGAGGTCGAGCGAGGCGATCTGCTCTGCGGTGAGGATGGAGTTTTGGCGGTCGCTGTTTGCTCCGGCAAAGACGAGGCCGGAGTGGAGGAGCGGGTTGCCGTTGCCGCAACTGCGATTCAGGATGAAGGCGTGGGTTGCGATGTGCAGCATGCGGTTGTGGGCTGATGCGGCAAGAAATTGATCGCGGGTAGCGTCGACGCCGGTGAGCAGCGACATGCCCTCTTTGCCATTCCACTGTTTCCACGCTTTGGAGAGGTCCTGCGCTTCTTCACCGGCTCCGGGCAGCGCGGCGAAGGTCAGCTTCTGAAAGTCGTCGCAGGCGATGGTGTCACCGCGCAAAGGAGAAGGAGCGGCTGTGGCAGCGAGCGCAGGCGCATTCCTGTCAAAGGCCGGGCCGCCCAGTACCAGCAAGCCGGTCTTCTTCTGCGTGCTTTCTTCGGGGAGCAGGTCGCGCTCACTGGTGAGAATGTGCACAACGGTGTCGCGCTCGACAAGATAGCCCTCACCATCAGGAAGCGCGGCGAAGGGAACGATGTTGAGCAGGCCATCGGGAACGACGAGCAGAAGTTGCGCATCTTTGGTTGCATCGGCCAACGGGTCCCAGATGAGCTTGCGGAGCTCAACGCCGGATTCGCGATAGAGGCGTTCGTTTCGCAACGAGCCTTGTCCGCTGGAGTGGGCTTCGTTGTCTGCGCTGGCGCGCATTTTTTTAACAAGGTCGTCTGCCGGTTTGACTGCACCGAGATTAAAAACGCGAACGCGATCCGAATCCGAACCTAGAACAAAGGCCATGTACATGGGAGTTGTGCTGCGAGCGGGGTCGACTTTTTCAACCGCCACGGCCTTGTATACGACGTAGGAGATGAGTGCGGAGTGCGCGGGAAGATTGCGGCGGAGTTCATCGAGTTGGACAGCGGCGGCGCGTGAATCGTTGCGGATGGCGGCGCTCTTCTCGGCGAGTGCGCGTTCTATCTTCTCCATGCGGGCCGAAGCCTGCAACACTGCTTCACTTTTTCCATCCTTGCCATAGGCTGCGCCTTCAGCATTGAGGAGAGCGACGCGGGCCTGGCTGAGTTCATCGAGCTCTTTGGCAACCTCGGGGTCGTTGGCGGAGTTTAGATTGCGCTGGCGACGCGCCATTTCGTCAGCGACCAACGCACGGGAGCGCACGACCTCCTGATAGATGTCGTTGGGCGAAAGCTCGGGATGGTGGGCGAGGACCGAGAGCGCAATGTTGAGACCCCAGGGGCGATGCCTTTCATAAGCCAGAGCCTGACGCTCAGGCAGTGCGCGCGCCTGGAGCACAAAACTTTCGCGACCCATCTTTGCCGCGACCAGTCCTTCGGCGATGGCCTGTTTCAGTTCACCGCCATTGGCGAGTGAGCGCGAGTAGCCAGCGTGGTCCCAGGCCATACCATCGAATGTTTCATGAGGATTGTCGAGCGCGATCTTGTAGCTTTTCCAGGCCAGCTCAAATTGACCGGTGCGCGAGTAGAGGTCGGCGAGGTTTCCCTGGATGGTGCGCAGCGCCGGCGACTCTTCCCCCTGAGTCTTGCGAATCAGTTCGAGGGCGCGATTGACGTGAGGAATTGCTTTTTCAAATTGCTGAGTACGTACATAGTGAGCGCCCAGGTCGCTTTCAATAATCCCCATGTTCAGATCGTCCAGCTTGCCTTGAATGGCTACAGCTAGGGCTTCTTCGAGGTCGGCACCGGCCGCCTTCTCATCCTTGAACAGGTAGTTCAACTCTGACCGTCGGCTGAGTGAAGAGACAAGCTCGAGAGCGTGGCCCGGACTTTTGCGTTCAACCGCAATTGCGGCATCTTCGACACGGATGCCGTATTGCACATCACCAAGGTCCTGACAGATGTCAGCTAAAGCATCGGCGGCCTTTGTGTACGCCACATCATCCGGATGTTCTTTTTGTGCGATCTCGTAGGCGCGGTCAGCGAGCACTCGCGCCTCAGCCAGATGGTTCAATTTTTGCGTGGTAATGGCTGCATTCACCAGTGCATTGAAATAGATTGCACTATGTTCGCCAGCCGCTGCGCTGGCAACTTGCATCTCTCTCTGGGCGAGCTTCAGGGTCTCCGCATTGGATTGTTGCGCATCCAGCGCGGCATTTACGAGCTTATCAAGCGCGTTGGCGATCTCTACGGTGTTGCCGGGATGTGCGGATTCCGCGGCCGCGAGCTCCTGTTGTGCGAGGGCGACAGGATCAGCGGGAGCAGCGGATGAAGCATTTGATTGTGACGACTGTTGTGATTGGGTATGAAAACAGATGAAAAAAAGAAAAAGGCAAAAGAACTGACACTGGGCCGACCGGCGCATCTTGCACTCCATTTGGGGGTCACTACAGATGAATCAGGGTAGGTTTAGATATACACGAAATCTAAGCGCGTCATTGTGACGTGCGATCAGTGCGATGGCCGAAATTCGAGTTTTATTTGTGAGCAGAAATTACAGATAG
>CAIMNN010000428.1 GCA_903842845.1 uncultured Acidobacteriaceae bacterium
CGGCGCGGATGTTTTTGTTGTACAGCCGACCTGCTATCCGGTGGACCAGCACCTGGTGGAGCTTTTGGTGATGCTCGACGCTCTGAAGC
This sequence comes from uncultured Acidobacteriaceae bacterium, assembly GCA_903842845.1. GTDB lineage: Bacteria > Acidobacteriota > Terriglobia > Terriglobales > Acidobacteriaceae > CAIMNN01. Next base: position 90 of record CAIMNN010000428.1, read on the forward strand.
GCGCTTCCGCACATCGCATTACGGCGGTTGTTCCTTATTACGGTTATGCGCGGCAAGACAGAAAAGACAAGCCGCGCGTGGCCATCAGCGCGAAGTTGATAGCCGACCTGCTGACGACGGCGGGGGCGAACCGCGCACTGTTTGTGGACCTGCACGCGGCGCAGATACAGGGGTTCTTCAATATTCCTGTGGACCATTTGTTTGCGAGCCCGGTGATGGTGAGCTACTTCAGGGAGCTGAAGCTGCCGAACCTGACGATCGTTTCGCCGGACGCGGGTGGCGTGGAGAGAACGAGATTTTTTGCGCAGAAGCTGGGCGCACCGATGGCGATCGTGGACAAGCGGCGCACGGACATCAACGTGGCCGAAGTGATGCACGTAATCGGCGATGTGAAGGGCAAGACGTGTTTGATACTCGACGACATTATTGACACGGCGGGAACACTGATCAAGACGGTCGACGCGCTTCACGCAAATGGCGCCGAGGCGGTGTATGCGTGCGCAAGCCATGCGGTGCTTTCAGGCCCGGCGGTGGAGCGCATTGCCAGCTCGCGGTTGAAGCAGGTTGTGGTGACGGATACCATTCCGCTGCGCGAGGCGGCACAAGCGGTAGACAAGTTCAAGGTGCTTTCGGTGGCGGGGCTTTTAGGCGCGGCAATCGAAAACATTCACACGGAGTCGAGTGTGAGCACGCTATTCAGCTAAAAGGCAGCATCTAGTGAATAGCGTCTAGCCAGTAGTGAGTTTGGAAGAACGCAAGTTTATCGGCTAAGCGAAAAAGTGCGAGGCTGAGTGAAGTTGAAGCGGGAGTGGAGAGAACGAATCCAGTCCCAAGACAAGAACGAGGCGGATTGAATCGGAATGACTAGACGCTAGACCCTAGTCCCTATTCCCTGCCTTTTAACAAAGGGAGCGCCGATGAGCGTGCCCGACAGAAAAGGAAACCGAGAGAAATGGCAATTTCAGAAGTAGTGAAAGCGAACGCCCGTACGGGCAAGTTCAACAAGAATGCGGCGCGTCGCGTGCGCGTAGCAGGCAAGATTCCCGCGGTGGTTTACGGCGCCGGCGCAGAGCCGGTTGCGGTCGAGGTCGACCCGAAGCAGATAACGAAGATCCTTTACTCCGAGACCGGCCACAACACAATTTTTGACCTCGAAGTCGACGCCAAGTCGGCGGCGAAGGTGATGATAGTTGACTGGCAGTATGAGCCGATCAAGGACACTCTGATCCACATCGACATGAAGCGCATCGCGATGGACAAGCTGATCCAGGTGAGCGTGCCTGTGAAGCTGAAGGGCATTCCGCTGGGCGTGAAGAACTTCGGCGGCATTCTGGACCAGGTTCTGCGCGAAGTCGAGATCGAGTGCTTGCCGGCGGATATCCCGGGGCACATCGATGTCGATGTGACCGAGCTCGGCCAGCACGGCGTGTTGCGCGTAAGCGAACTGCCGCACTCCGACAAGATCACTTACCTCACCGATGAGGATGCAACGGTTGCTCACGTGACCAGCATTCGCGAAGAGGTTGCGCCGGCAACTGATGCCGTTGCTGCCGATGCAACCGCAGCGCCCAAGGAGCCGGAAGTGGCCAAGAAGGGCAAGCCTGAGGATGCAGCCGCGTCGAAGGACGCAGCGAAGAAGTAGTTGGAGCGCGTGGAGAGCCCGGCAGTGGAAGACGCACGAGGAGTTCCCTTCCTGGTTGTTGGTCTGGGCAATCCCGGCCCCGAGTATGCACTGAGCCCGCATAACGCCGGGTTCATGACAGTGGACCGCATCGCCGCGCAAGCCGGCGTTGCCTTTAAAAACCGGCGGTGCCGGGCTCTCACAGCGACCTGTTTTATAGCGGGTCGCGAGGTGATCCTGGCCAAGCCGGAGACCTTCATGAATCTGAGCGGCGCATCAGTCGGCGCTTTGATTCGGGAGTTCAGGGCCGACCCCAAGCGGGACCTCGTGGTTGTGTATGACGAGCTCGACTTAACGCTGGGAACGGCCAAGATCAAGGAGCGGGGTTCGGCTGCCGGCCACAACGGCGCCCGAAGCATCATCAGCGCGCTTGATAGTGATGAGTGGTTGCGCATCCGCATCGGGGTTGGTTTGAACCTGCCACCCGAGGCGGCAGAGGCAAGAGGAGGCAGCAGACCCGGAAGGGATTACCTGCTCTCGCCGCTGAGCAAGAGGGACCTGAAGACCCTGGACGAGGTGGTTGACCGGGCGGCGGATGCCGTGCGGTGGATCCTGGAAAAGGGCACGACGGCAGCAATGAACGAGTTCAACCGCCGCGAGCGAACCGGCCCGGCGGATGAATAAGCAGGAAAGCTTTGTAGGACCCCGGCAGCGTGCCGGAAGCTGAAACCAAAATGCCGCAAGCCAGAGGCAGGCGGCTGGAAAAGGAAACCCGATGTCCCGTTTGTATGAAGTAATGTTTATCGTCCGCCCCGACCTGGAAGAAGAAGAGGTCGACAAGTTGATCGCCGGCTTTGAGTCCAGCGTGACCAACGGCGGCGGCTCAGTGAAGTCGGTGGAGAAGATGGGCCGCCGCAAGCTGGCCTATGACGTCCGCAAGTTTTCCGATGGCAACTACATCCTGCTCAACGTTGAGTCGGGCGGCGATGTGGTGCACGAGCTGGAGCGCCGTCTGCGCGTGACCGAGCCGGTGATCAAGTTCATCACGGTGCGCATGGATGAAGAAGAGAAGCGCGTTGCCAAGATGAAGGCGATCCGCGCCACCAAGAAGAAGCTGAGCGCTGAAGTTCCCGCACCAGTTGCCCATGCCGCACATGCTCCGGCCGCACAGGCTGCACCCGTTGCCGCAGCGCCAGCCGCACCTGCCGCCGCAGCGGTTGAACCCGTTGCAGCCGCCGCTGAGACGGAAGCCGAGCCCGCACAAGCCTAACCAAAATCAAAACCCAGGATCAGAGGTAGAGAAAAATGTCAGACGAAACACAAGCAAAGACAGCAGAAACACCGGCAGCAGCAGCTGAGACGACGACGACACGTCCGGACCGCCCCGAACGCCCTGAGCGCCCGGCCGGCGAGCGTCGCGGACCCCGCCCCGGCGGCCAAGGCGGCCCCGGTGGCAGCCGCGGCAAGTTCTTCCGCCGCAAGAAGGTGTGCAAGTTCTGCACGGAGAAGATCGACGCCATTCCGTATCGCGACGTCCGCCTGCTTTCAGGCTTTGTCGCCGAGCGCGGCAAGATCATTCCCCGCCGCTTGACGGGCGTTTGCACCACACACCAGCGCCGTTTGACCCGCGCAATCAAGCAGGCACGCAACATCGCCCTGCTTCCTTTTGCAACGCGGTTCTAACGACTTGAGCGGTCAACACTCCTGGCGACAGGCGTGCCTTGACCGGTTTACAATCTCACGCGGCGCCGATGTGCATGCCACGCAGTCTTGAACGGCTGCAAGCCACATGGTCACCGCCCGAAATTACGGAGAGTATTCAAATGGAAGTCATTCTGAAGGAAGACGTAGCCAACCTGGGCCACCGCGGTGACGTGGTGAAGGTCGCGGACGGTTACGGCCGCAACTTCCTCCTGCCCCGCAAACTGGCCATTCAGGCCACCGAGGCCAACAAGGCCGTTATCGAAACCATGAAGGCCGCCGCGGCTCGCCGCTCAGCGACCGAAAAAGTGCAGGCCGAGGAGTTGGCTGCAAAGCTGGCGCCGGTTGTGCTGAGCTTTACACGCAAGTCGGGCGAGAGCGGCCAGTTGTTCGGCTCCGTTACCTCGTCGGATGTTGCAGCCGGTTTGGCTGCGCAGGGCTTTGAGATCGACCGCCGCAAGATAGCGCTCGGCGACGCGATCAAGAGCACGGGCGAGTTCGACATTGCCATCAAGCTGCACCGCGAAGTGACCGCGCACGTGAAGGTCACCGTTGTGGCTGAAGTGGAAGAGCCGGCCGCTCCACCCCGCTACCCTAATTCCACGCAGGCTGGTGGTGAACCGCCTTTGGTGACCCAGTGATAAATCGCATCCAGATCCTGAATGACGGC
>CAIMNN010000429.1 GCA_903842845.1 uncultured Acidobacteriaceae bacterium
AACCATCTCGTAATTGAACCTCTGATTGGTGCGGTCGTAGCCGTTCAAGTGCAGCACTTCGCGGATGACGCGGCGACCTGGTTGACGTTCGATATGAATCACGAGATCAACGGCTTCGCCGATCTCGGCTTCTACATCCTCGAATGTCGCCTGCGAGTGGCTGCGCAGAACTAGATTTGCAAAGCGGCGGAGCGCCTTTGCAGCGGAGTTAGCGTGGATTGTGGCGAGCGAACCGGAGTGGCCGGTGTTGAAGGAATCGAGCAGTGTGCGCGCCTCGATTCCGCGCACCTCGCCCAGGATGATGCGGTCTGGACGCCAGCGGAGCGCGGCCTTCAGCAAGTCGTCAAAAGTGACCGGCTGCCGGTGAGTGTCGATCTGGCATTCGACCGGCAGAATGTTCGGCTTCTCGATGCGCAGTTCGGCAGTATCTTCAATCACGACGATGCGCTCGTGGTCGGGGATTGACTGGCCCAGGATGTTGAGTAGGGTTGTCTTCCCTGTTCCTGTTCCGCCGCTAATAAGGATGGTCTTTCCATCCTCGATCTGCGCGGCCAGGAACTCCGCGAGCGGGCGCGTCAGCGTACCGCGAGCGATCAGGTCTTCGACAGTGAATTTGCGGCTGGTGAATTTGCGAATGACCATCGCGGGAGTGGAGCGCACGACCGGGGGAATCACCGCTGCCAAGCGGCTGCCATCAGGGAGCTGCGCGTTAAGCAGCGGGTTATCTTCGTCGAGCTTCTTGCCGAGCCTGTTGGCAACCACTTCAAGGCCAGTGCGCAGCTTGGCCGCATCGAATTCGATGCTCGCGTCACGGCACAGAATGCCGTCGCGCTCGTACCACCATGTCGAGTCGGGATTGCCCATGATTTCGCTGATGCTCTCGTCAAGCAAGAGCGGCTCGATGGGGCGAAGGAATGGAAGGATCAACTCGAAGCTCATGCGTGCCTCCAAAGTGCTATATTCCTTGCATGACAATCTCGATTGCGTGGATAAGAAAAGTGCAGGACTACGAGCAGATGGTGTTCGTCTCGGACAGCCGCATATCGGGAGGATCCAGTTTCGATGCATGCCCAAAGATCATTCTCTTTGCACGCTCTGACTGTGCAATGTCTTTTGCCGGATACGAAGGTCACGCTTTCCCGATGATGTTGCAAATTAGCCTTGCAATCTAAGCATTTCCAAAATTGAAAAGAGGTGCGCACGAGATATCTCGCGTTAAGGCTCATGTGCTCAAAGTTCTTGATGCAATGGTCCCGTCTATCACTACGAGAATAGTGAGTGAACGTGAAATATTGACTAGGCCAGATGCCGACTTCATTTTCGGTGGCTACAACTGGCGTCGGAAGGTATTTCAGATGTGGAATATTCGCTATGGTACTGATAAGCATTTCCAAGCTCATCCGGGAAAGTATTGGGCATATTTTCCAATAGAGAAACGACTGAGCAAAAAGGTGACGAAGCCTGATCCCAAACGCACAGATTCCTTTTTGATTGGTCCAATTGCCTTTGCAGGCGATCAGGCAGCAAAGGCCACAGAACTTCTTGAGAAGAAGATGCTTGAAAAGTTCAATCGTCGCCGCAAGGAGTACGCATTTAACATGGAACCCTTTGAAGTCGTGCGAGATATGCTGCGAGATTGCAGTCACTCGCCTACGATAGGAGGCCCCCCGCAGGTCGTGAAGGTGTTCCAGTATCTCAGGACAGCATCCTTCGCTGTCTATTGGCCAAATAAAGCTAAAGGGATGCCATTTCTTCATGGTCGTCCGATCCTGGAGTATGAGTCTCTGGATAAGCATGTAATAGACCCCGATACACTTGAGGAAGAAGTGATT
>CAIMNN010000430.1 GCA_903842845.1 uncultured Acidobacteriaceae bacterium
CTCGACAACGACGGCTGGCTTGACGTCTACCTCACCGGCGGAGAGCCCGACTACGCATGCCTCGTTCCCAAGCGCATGTTCCGCAACGACAATGGGAAATACTTTCAGGACGTAACAACCTCAGGCGGCTTTGGCAATCTGCAAAAAGGTCACGGCGTCGCCTTTGCCGACATTGAAAACACCGGCAACGAAGACATCTTCCAAAAGCTTGGCGGTGCATTCCCCGGCGACGGATACTATTCGGTTCTCTACCACAACCCTGGTCACGGCAATCACTCCATCACTTTGGTCCTTCAGGGCGTCAAGACCAACCGCTCCGCCTATGGCGCACGCATCAAGCTGACAATCGAAGAAAACGGCAAACCCCGCTATCTCTACCGCGCCGTCGGCTCCGTCTCCAGCTTCGGCGGCAATCCCATGCGCCAACACATCGGCGTCGGCCAGGCCACAACCGTCAAAGAAGTTGAGATATGGTGGCCCACCTCCAATACGCGCCAGTACTTCCACAACCTGCCCGTAGACTCGGCCTTCCACGTTACGGAGTTCAATGACCACCCCGAGCCCATCCATTGGAAGCAATTCGAGATCGGCAAAGAAAAGATAGCCCCGCCACTCCCCATGCCTGATATGCCGGGTATGAAGATGAACTAGCTCTATTAACTTATTCATTCCTCAGACTCATAAATAAATTTAATTACGCCTGTCACAATCTCTAACTCCAGCTACATATTTGCGGACTGACTCATGTCCAGGGTTAACCCCACTTCCTAGCTTTGATGGGGCCCATGGAATTGAGACCAGCACGGAATACCGGGTCACACATTTCAATGCATCTGACAGAACCCGCTGGAAGATAAACGGACAAGCTGGGTCCAATCTTCCACCCACGCCTCGCGGCGATTAACTGAATTCAACATCCAGGAGAACTTCCGATGAAATCATTGCTCACACTGCGTGGCTGGCTTGTGATTTGCTCGCTCGCCATCTTCCTCACGCTCTCAGCTAACTCTCAAACCGGTGCCTGGACCTGGCGCTCCGGCAGCAATCTGGTCAATGCGCCCGGTGACTATGCAGCCTACCAATCACCATCACCCTCCAACGTGCCCGGCGCTCGTCTTTATTCAGCCACGTGGACCGACTCCAACGGAAACCTCTGGCTCTTCGGTGGTAATGGTATTGACGGCAGCTCAAACTCGGGTGTTTTAAATGACTTGTGGGAGTTTAGCGTTTCATCACAACAGTGGATATGGCAGGGCGGCTCACCCACCGTGAATGCAACAGGTAACTATGGCTCACAGGGCGTGCCAAACATAAACAATTACCCTGGTGCCCGTTCTTCTGGTGCTTTTGCCAAGGATTCGGCTGGTAACTTCTGGATCTTCGGCGGATACGGTTTTGACAAGAATGGAAATGAGGGTCTTTTAGGCGACCTCTGGAAGTTCAATCCCAACACACTCCTCTGGACGTGGATGGGCGGTAGCCAGGTTTATAACAATCTCAGTTACGAAGGCCCTATGGGCGTTGGCTCCGCGATCTATTATCCAAGCGCCAGGGTCGAAAGCGCCCTGTGGATTGACCCCTCCGGCAACGCCTGGGTCTTCGGCGGCGAAGATGCGTGGGCAACGTACTTCTATAACGATGTTTGGGAGTTCACGCCTTCAAATAACTTCTGGACCTGGCAGCAAGGTTCGGTCTCATCCAGCAATCTCCCTCCCGTCTATACGTCCGGCAATCCTGCTGACATTACCCCCGGCGGCGAGTCCAGGTCCGCTAGCTGGACCGATTCCTCTGGTAACTTCTGGCTCATCACAGGCACTACTTCCACTCTCCAGTTCAATTCATTGTGGAAGTACACCTCCGCAACCAATCTGTGGAGCCTTCAGAACTCCAGCACCTATACAAATGCCGCCGGCGTCTACGGCACTGAGGGTGCCTATGCGCCTGCAAACATCCTCGGTGCCCGCGCTGAGACGTCTTACGCTGCGGATTCTTCCGGCAATCTGTGGATATTTGCAGGTTGGGGTTGCAACTCCCTCTGCACGGGTGGCAATGCCAAGCTGAATGACTTGCTGCTGATGAACGGCTCAACCATGGAATGGGAATGGGAGGGTGGCAGCGATACACTCTGGAATCTCAATGGTGTCTACGGCACACCCAATCAAACCGCGTTCTCCTCTTATCCTGGCGGTCGCTATGGTGCCAACGGCTGGGTCGACAATAACGGCTCCTTCTGGACATTTGGCGGTGTGGGTGTTGATTCAGTTGGAAACTACGACCTGCTGAACGACCTCTGGCAGTTCCAGTTTGCCACTGCGACTCCCGTCATCACTCCCGGCTCTGAGACTTTTTACACTCCGGTCACTGTGACAATCACGGATGCGACACCCGGTGCGACCATCTACTACACGACTGATGGCTCCACGCCAGTAACCAGTCCGACAACACTGACCTACTCTGGCCCGTTCACGGTTTCGAGCACTTCCACCGTTAATGCCGTTGCAGCATTTGGCAGCTTGGCAAACAGTCAGCAGGCCTCAACAACTTACACCATGGGCAACTTCTTCTGGGGCCCCACAACCACCACCTTCATCTATGGCACGGCCCTCGGCGGCGTCCCCGGTCTGCTCTCTGCATCATCCAGCTTGCCCGGCAATGTGAACTATTTCATCAGCGGCTATCCAGTAAATACAGCCACGGTTCTCAATGCTGGCCAGTATCAGTTGGACGCTATCTTCACCTCACCCAGCAATGTCCAGCTCGACAAGATCAGCTACAAGATCACTGTCAAGCCGGCTTCGCTCTTCGTTACCCCCAACCCGGTCACAGTGACTTACGGCTCACAGGTCGTTAAGTACACCTACTCCATCACCGGCTTTGTGAACGGCGATCCATCCACTGTTGTCTCTGGCGTGCCAAGCATTAACGCCACCGCTACCAGCAAGGCCACCGTATCCAACGGTGTTGTCTACACCTCCAACATCGGCAACTACACCATCAAAACCACCTGGGGCAGCCTTAAGGCCGCAAATTACACCTTCATCTTCCAGACTGCTCCGCTCACTATTAACCCCTGCGCCTGCACGTTGACAGTCGTGCCCTACAGCGCTGTCATCACGCAGGGCTCGCCGATTCCTTCCAGTTTTAGTTACAAGGTGATCGGCTTCATCAACTTCGACAACGCAGCCAACCAGCTTACCGGTACGGCAACCACCTGGACCAACGCTGTGAATGGCTCGCCGCACGGCTACTACACCATCTACAGCGGTCCCGGAACCCTCAACCAGCTCTACAACAACTACGGCGGCATTAACTTCGGCACCGCCACACTGACCATCCACTAAACCTGCAATGAGCCCAAAATCTGACTCCCCCGGCGATAAACCGGGGGAGTTTTGTCAGAACCCTGAATTTTAAAACACTAGTTTTCTTCTTAAATGATGATATTTACTTCGACTTTTGCATCGACAATTAATTACCGTATCGACTACAGTGAAGAATTGAATTACGGGCGAAGCCTTATTCAGCTCTCTTTTTCTTCACTTTGAACTTTTTAGATCGCCCAGGATGGCAGGCTTAAATGGCTAGACGAAAGATCTCATCAAATCTCGCACCCCCCGTCCAGTTGGACAGCAACGGGAAGATGGTGAAGCACAAGCAGGTGTTTGAATATCTGCATAACAGCATCCAGAGCGGCGCGTTGAAACCGGGGGACAGGCTGCCCAGTGAAGCAGAGCTGGGTGAGATGTTCAAGGCTTCGCGCATCACGGTTGCTAAGGCGGTCTTGGAGCTGCAACGGCTGGGGCTGGTCACACGTCGTCCCGGCGCGGGCACGCATGTGCTGGCGCAGAAGCAGACGAGCGGGCACACCTTTGGTCTGTTGATTCCTGAGCTTGGACTGACGGAGATATTTGAGCCGATCTGCCACGGGATGATGCGGACACCGTTTGTGCGGCCGGACGCGCTTTTGTGGGGCAGCGCGTCTGGGTCGGTGCGCGAGTCAGCGAAAGAAGCTGAGCAGATGGCGCAATCGTACATCTCGCAGAGTGTTTCTGGTGTTTTCTTTGCGCCGCTGGAGCTGGCCTCAGAGAAGGACATGGCCAACCAGCGCATCGTGCGCATGCTGGAGCGGGCGCGGATTCCTGTCATTCTTTTGGACCGCTGTTATCTGCCTTACCCGGAGCGTTCGCAGCACGACCTGGTGGGAATCGACAATTGCCGGGCGGGATATATTGCGACGCGGCATCTGCTGAAGCTGAAAAAGCAGCGAGTGGTGTTCCTTGGCGAGGCGAATGTTGCACCGACGGTTGACGCACGCATCTCGGGGTTCTACGAGGCGTTGCGCTATGCGGGCATCTTTGCCGAGCGTGACCTGGCGTGGCGCGGCAGCCCGGTGGACGAGAGCTTTGTGCGGAAGATGATGAGCGAAGCGAAGCCGGAGGGCATTGTCTGCGCGAACGACCTGACGGCGGCGCGGCTGATGCAGACGCTCCAGGGAATGTCGCTCTCCATCCCCGAGGACGTGAGCATTGTGGGCATCGACGACGTGAAGTATGCGAGCCTGCTCTCAGTGCCATTGACGACGGTGCATCAGGATTGTGCTGGGATAGGCGCGCTGGCGATGGCGACGATGCTCGAGAGAATCGAGCATCCGGAGCTGCCGGTGCGGGACGTGAATGCGCCGATCTGGCTTGTGGAACGGCGCTCGTGCGGCGCGAGTTAAACATTAGCTGAAGAATTAATTTGAGTTTGGAGTCTCGGCCGGAACGGGAACGGTGGGTTGAGGGCGATGCTTTGCGCGCAGGTAGACGATGATGGTCGCGATGTCGTCGTCGGAGAGAGCGTCGCCGAAAGACGGCATTTTTTTGCCGCCCATGATGAGCTGGTTTTTAATTTTTTCGTCGGTCCATTGCTTTTGAAAATCCTTGCCGAGAAGCGGCGGGCCTTTTTTAGCGCCGACGCCGCCGGTGCCGTGGCAGTGCTCGCAGCCCTGGGCGCGGAAGATGTTGGCGCCGGCGAGTTCAGCGGCTTTTTTATCGGGCGCAGCAGAGAGCGGTGCTGCGGAGACGAGCAGGGCGAGGCTTATGAGAGCGAATTTCATCACATGAATATTGTGCCACGCGAGGCGGAAGCACTGCGTGGAAGTTACTTTACTTCCCGCTCATCACAAAAAAGCTGCGATGAACGGGGCACAGCGCATACAGGCACAGATGCAGGGGTCGAAACCGAGATGCGGTTGGTGCGGTGCGCAGCGAGGGATATGTGTTGAGTGTTTGGAGGCGAGGCGCTATACGACTGGTTCGGTTTGTTGCGTCAGAATTGCGTTTTATTCGGTTGATTTGGGGCAGAATATTGGCAGTACAAGTGGCGGGGAATGTTCAAGTTAAGGGATTTTTGCGGTAGATGCTAATAATGGCGAAAAAGCGCATTTTTAGTGTGTTTTGGATACTTTTGCGCGTGATGGGAGGGAAGCGATGGTGAGGAAGGCGAAGAAATATGCGTGGGAGCGAGAGCAGGAGTGTGAACGGATGGAGGAGGTGTTGCTGGGGTTCCGGATGGCACGGGGTGAGGCGAGGAAGGTGGGGAGCTGGATACGGCATATGCGTAAGATGCTGGGTGTGATGGAGATTGAACTTTCGCGGCGGTTGGGCCATCAGCCGCGTGCGGCTTACCGGATGGAGCAGGCGGAGATGGATGGATGGGACGCTGACGCTTAGAGGTTTGAAGAAGGCGGCGGCGACAATGGAGTGCGAGGTGGTGTATGCGTTTGTTCCGTTGGAGGGGAGGCTGCCGGAGCTTTGCGAGCGGGAGGAGAAGCTGCGGAGGGCGGTGGATGGGGAAGCGGTGCGGGAGATATTGCGTGAGGAGATATTGAAGGCGTTGAAGAGCAGGGATTAGGGACCAGGGCCTAGCCAGTAGGGAGTTTGGTGGAGTGAGCCGCAATGGGAAAAATGAGTCATCGCCAGCAATAAAAAGCTCCCCCGGTTTTGGCCGGGGGAGTTTTTTTGTTTTTGCGGTTTAGTGGATGGTGAGAGTTGCGTTGTGGTAGATGATGCCGGCGTAGTTGCTGTAGAGCTGCGCAAGGGAGCCGACGGCAGAGTAGATGGTGTAGTAGCCGTGCGGCGAGCCGTTGACGGCGTTGGTGGAGGTGGCGGCTGTTCCGGAGAGCTGGTTGGCTGCGTTGTCCCAGTTGAGGAAGCCGGTGACCTTGTAGTTGAAGCTGGTTGGGATGGGCGTGCCCTGTGTGATGACGGCGTCGTAGGGGATGACGGTCAGCGAGCAGGTGCAGGGGTTGATGACGAGCGGGGCGGCGACAAAGGCGAATGTGTAGTTGGTGGCCTTGAGGCTGCCGAGCGCGGGTTTGATGGCGTAGAGTCCGACGTTGGCTGTGTAGACAACTGCGCCTGTGGTTGTTGCGCGGCTGGAGGCGTTGGCGTTAATGCTGGGCACGCCGGTGACGACCGAAGTACTTTCGCCGTTGACGAAGCCCGTGATGGCGTAGGTGTATTTGGGAACCGGTGAGCCGTAAGTGGTAATGACGGCGTTGGGCGTGACGGTGAGCGTGGCCGGAGAGACGGTGATACGGTAGCTGATCTTGTCGAGTTGGACGTTGGAGGGTGAGGTGAAGATGGCGTCGAGCTGATACTGGCCGACGTTGAGAACCGTTGCACCGGAGACCGGAGTGCCGTGGATGAAGTAGTTCACGTTGCCGGGGACGCTGATGAC
>CAIMNN010000431.1 GCA_903842845.1 uncultured Acidobacteriaceae bacterium
CCCCTTCCCAGGTCGGTGGATCCCAGAGCGCCGTGGAGTAGCCGAACGTGGGCATCAAAAGCTCTCGGCCCGAACTCTGGAGAAGGGCATTGCAGGTCGGACATCGGTCCCCTTGAAGAGGTTGTAACTCCGTCCATCGATGACCCGATTGGCATGAGTAGAGGAACTTTCGGAGGCCGAAGCTCTTGTCTCCGCTGGAGGACCAGAAGTTCAAAATTCCCCGGGAAGTGTAACTGCGGCCGCCGCCAAGCAGGACCGACCCAGGAACGTACTCACTGAGTGCCAGAAGTGAGCCACGTTGAAAACGAACAGGCTCTTCACGGCTCTCCGTCTGCGCGGTCAAGACCTGAACATTGAGCGGAAACCCATATCTGGGCAAAAACCTGCGTTCTGCGAGCGAAGAGATCGTCGGAGTGTGCCAGAGTGTTTTCGCTTGGTAGTGGATTGCATTCAACGTAGAGTACGGTGCTCTGGATGCGATGCCGCTCTGCCAGGCGCTTTTCAGGGATTGATAGTCAGACGACCATGACTGACAAGCCAGTTTGAACTCGATTTGTGCATTGCGAATCACCCTCTCAACAGAGCCGCTAAGCGGAGTATCCCGCAGGAGAGATTCGAGCTGATCCTTAATTGGATTGCTCTCTCTGAGCAGAAATTCAAGAAAACTCTCAAATTGCAGATGCGGAGCTTCTCCATCCTTCCACCATGGCCACGACTCGTTGAGGACGAACCGAGGCGGGGCCATGAGTTGTTCAACCAGCGGCTGCTCGGGATACTGCCTGGGAATCTGCTCTTCTCCACAAACCCAGCCAATTTGATTGAAGGCGTTCATTGTGGTCACGGTAGTTCCGGCTGGATAGATGCGACGAAAAAACTCTCCCAACAGAAAAGAATGAGCGTGCTTGCGGCCAAAACGTTCCCGGCCCAGACGGACGATGGGCCGGCGCAGGGGTTTGCTGAAAAAGTGACTGAAATGGTTGAAAACTGCCTGGTCATAGGACCGGCTTTGAGCAAACGTGCATACGAGAGAAGAGCCATCTGCGCGTCGGCCGGCACGTCCACCCCTTTGCTGATAGTTTGCGCGCGATGGCGGGACATTGCCCAGCAAGACAGCGGAGAGCCCGCCTATATCGATGCCAACCTCAAGCGTCGTCGTCGCGGATAGAATATTGCGCGCTCCCTTGGCAAACAGGTCCTGTAACCGGCGATTCTCTTTTGGGTCTAACTGCGCGGAATGTTCGTCGGCCCAAATGCCCATTCGGAATATGGGTGAGGATCGAATCTCCTGACGCGTTCGAGCGAACCGGGAATCGCGGTCGGCTTCCTCATGAGTAATGGATTCGAGATCGGATCGTCCGTCGGTCGACGTGGTCGAGAGGCCCAAGAGTGATCGCGGCCAGATCTCCCCCGTCACAGCGCAACGGAACAGGGCTAGGGGACGGCGAACACGGAGACCCTGGAACTTCAAGCGAAAGGCCCGCGCGATCCCATCCTGGCTCTGCCGATCGCCAACCTCTAGCCAGGGGAGGAGCTTTTCATGGTTCGCGTCCACAAGCTGAAGAAATACAGCCTCCAGGATCTGTGACGCCAATTCATCGATTCGAGATCCGCACCCGAGGCGTTCGAGGAGTTTTGTGACCAGTGTTGGCCTGCGAGAGCGGCTTCCCTGAACGGACCCGGCGAAGGGGATCAGATACCTGTCCGATCTCGTTCGAAAGCTCATCCACTTCCCAATGGGTGTCGAGAACTCACCGCGGTCGCGATCGCTCGAGCCGAGCGTCACCACTCGATCTCTTCTTGCTGTATCGAGCAATGCCGCTATGAGGCTATGCCAATTCTCATTGAGTCTGTCGGCTACCGAAGCGGTGAATCCCAGGCCCACCGGAGGAGTCAAGCTTTCGATTCCGGGATAGACGATCTCAACAAGACCCGCCGACTCGAGAGAAGACCGTTGCCACGCCGGAACCGTGAGTTCTCTGGAAAGAATTGCCGGAGCCCATGCCGTCATCTCCGCGCGATTGCGCTCCCACGTCGCCTGTGTCCATTCGGCGGCTCGCTGAGTATTTGCGCTGGGGCGGCAGTAGAATTCGGCCAAACCAGGTGCGTGCTTGATTCGATTTCCGAGTTCCTCGATTGTGATCCCAAGGTCAATTGCTTCGAGTTCGGTCCGTTGGGCCCTCAGATCCGATTCAAGCTGCGCTCTCAACGCATCGCTCACGTCGGGGTTGGCCAGATCTTCCAAGGTACGTTGAATGTTTCGCTGCCGGAGTCTCCGGACGCCTTCATCGGGCGCCGCGGTGCCTAGTACCTGATCGATCAGGGCGCGGCCCATCTGGATTTCATGGCTGCGCGTGAGCAGCGGTCCGAGCCGGGCCGCCTTATTGCGGCTATCGCTGAATGCAAGAA
>CAIMNN010000432.1 GCA_903842845.1 uncultured Acidobacteriaceae bacterium
CGACCGCGCACGCACCAAGAAGCTCAAGCCCGACGAGGCCTCCGGCTCATCCTTCACTCTCACCAACTCCGGCATCTTCGGCGACGAGTTCGGCACCCCCATCATCAACCAACCCGAATCCGCCATCCTCGCCATCGGCGCGCTCAAGAAGGAGCCCGTCGTGGTCACCGACGCTGACGGTCACGATGCTATAGCGATCAGGTCCATCCAGCACTTCTGCCTCGGCTTCGACCACCGCATCATCGACGGCGCTGACAGCGGCAGGTTCATGAGCCAGTTCAAGCAGAATCTGGAACACTGGGACCAGCCAATCGTCTAAGCTCGCCTACTTCATGTTCTGCACTATCGACGCGCTGATATCATCCAATTTCTTCAAAATATTCGAGAGCGTCTCCATCATCTTTGACCTTCGGTCCATCACCATCTGCATGCGCATGGATTCCATCTCGCTCATCTCATTCATCGAGTCCAATGAATTTTTCATCTGGTTCTGCATTGCTTCCAGCTGTTGCTGATCAACCGAGTTCTGATCTGGTGCATATATAGGCACTATCGGTCTCGGTCGGTTGACATTCGCCACCTGTAAATTGTGGATCGTGTTTGGCGCCACGCTGTACTCGGCTGCCTGTCGAATCTGCATATTGATCCCGTTGACGTGCTCGCGCAGCTGGCTGCATATCGCACTCACGCACTTGGTCTCGCCATGCTGCCGCATCGCTGCCTGTTCCTGGGCAAGCTGCTGCATCTCGTTGCGCATCTGCTGCTTCAGCTTGTTTACCGCCTCGGCCTGCTTCATTGCCTCTTCAAGGTCCTTGTCGCTGTCAGCGGCAAGCTGCGTCATCACCAGCGCCACCAACTCATCCACAGCGATGCCTGCGTTCAGCGGCGGCATCTGGTTCAAGGCGCCGGCAAACCTCTGTCGTACTGCCGAACGCAGCTCGTTCACATCCACTTCGCGCTTCTGTGATTCGGCGCGCGCCTGCGCCAGCACCCACGCCGCTGCTTCAGGGCGAAGATTTACACGTGCGCGCTCGACGTGCCGTAGTGTTTCAGCGGGCATTACTGCGCGCTGCATTCTCTCTTGAGCTGCCATCTGCAACACCGGCAACAGCAAAACGATGAACCAAAGTTTCCTCTGCATAGCAGACCTCCATACACTCGTATTGATGGACGCTCCAAAAATATCACTGTTATTGCCTGCTGACGAATAAAATCATTGTGATTTGATTTCTCAACCACTTCCAACCCGCGACGCCGAGCTACTCCGCGTCCTCGACCAGAACTTCGCACACTCGGCTGAAGTGGCCGGTGAGCACCTCGTCTGCAAACCTGGCTGTACTCAGTGCTGCCATGGCGCCTTCCGCATCAACTCTCTCGACGCCGCACGCCTCCGCGCCGGGATGAGCGAGCTACGCGCATCCAACCCCGCACTCGCCGCCTCGCTCGAAGCCCGTGCCGCTCAGTGGCTCGCAAACCTTGCAGAGTATTTCCCCGGTGACGCGCATACTGGAATCCTCGGCACATGCGACGTCGATCTCGCAGCGTTCGACGACTTCGCACCCGACGTCCCCTGCCCCGCACTCGATACCGCCACCGGCCTCTGCGACATCTACGCGTGGCGCCCCATGACCTGCCGCATCTTTGGCCCGCCTGTACGAGTGGATGCTGCCGACTACGGCGAAGCCGAATCAAACACACCGGCCTTCGCGCACTGCGAGCTTTGCTTCACAGACGCAACCGAAGATGAGATTCGCGCGTGCGAGCTCATCGTTCCGCACGAGCTCGAAGCCGAACTAGTTTCGGACCCAAGCGAGACCA
>CAIMNN010000433.1 GCA_903842845.1 uncultured Acidobacteriaceae bacterium
ACTCTTCGGCACAGGCACCGTCACGGTCGACCCCACATACCTCGGCGCGCAGGGACCTTCCACCTCACGCGTCACCGTCGAAGAGCAGATAGGCCGCGCCCTCTCTCTCACCTTTGCCACCAACGCCAACTCCACATCGCAACAGCTCATCCAGGCCGACATCGCCATCAACCGCCACGTCTCCCTCCTAATCGCCCGCGACGAATCCGGCGTCTTCTCCATGGTCATCAAGGCCACACGCCGTTACCGCTAGGTATTCCCAACATCTGTTTTATTTAACACTTTTCCCGGCTCGTCCTACGCTCTACATATGCAGATTGAACTCACGCCCGAACAGGTTTCTTTCATCGATATGGGTATCCAGTCGGGGCGTTTCCGCAACGCCGATGATGCCATGCGCAAAATGCTCGTCGAATGGGAGCAGCGCGAACGCGCACGCATGGAATTGCTCGCTTCTCTGGAACTGGCCCAGCATTCCGTCGAGGCCGGAGAAGGTGAAACCTATACAGCCGACACCATGCACTTGTTGGTCGATTCTGTAAAAAAACGCGGAATGGAAAATCTCGCCGGAAAATAAATGAAGATCGTTGTCGCGCCGTTAGCTCGTGCCGATTTGGATGCTATCTGGCTTTATCTTGCGCAGGAAAAGGGCAACATAGATTTTTAGCTACGCGCGTAATCGAATCCATTACAAATAAATTCCTTCTCTTTACGCGCTTCCCACATATCGGGCACATCTTGCAATCGGCTAATGTCTCAGGCGTCAGGACATTTGTCGTCGGCAGCTACTTGATTTTCTATTCAAACTCAAACTGGTGCAATCAATATTCTGCGTGTCATTCACACCAGTAGGGATGCATACTCGGTCTTCCCCGGAATGTTCAACGAATAATTTTTCTTGCTGAGCAGCCACAGCAGAAATCTCACCCCATCCGCGGCGCAATCATCGCCACCATCTCTAGGTCCCGGTCCAATATCACAGACTCATCCGGCTTATCCGGGTTGTAACGCACTTGCACTTTCCGCCCCTTCGTCTCCCTCATAAAATCATCGGCTTCGTCCTCTTTGTGAAAGTGGTGAATGTGCTTCCCCGTGCGGTACTCCTCAACATAATACGTATAGGTGAGCTCAACCCAATACTGCCGTGCGCCGTCATGGTGAAAAACCCCAGACTGTATTGTCGCCTCGGTCGATTGCCAACCCGCCATCGCACGGTTCTGCCTCCATTTCTGATATTGCTTCCGCACCCACAACGCGCCAAGCGTTCCAGGAATAATTCCGAACGTCTTCAGCAGCTTGAGCGTAATGAATATAACCGTATGCCAGGGTATGTGAGGATATTCCATGGTCAGCAGTATCGCATAAAGCCTCCGCGCCAACGCTAACCCCGCTAACTCCGCTTGCTCCGCTAAAATATATATGTCATCACTCTCCACCACACGCCGGCCTCCGCCAGCGGGAAAGTTCTCTCAACTCCATGCATCGTTGGTCAAAACTCTTCATTCCCACACTGCGCGAAGCTCCCGCCGACGCCGAAGTCGCCAGCCACAAATTCCTTCTCCGCGCCGGATACATCCGTCAGCTCGGCGCTGGCATCTACAGCTATCTTTTCCTCGGTCAACGCTCCCTCAACAAGGTCATCGGCATCGTCCGCGATGAGATGGACAAGATCGGCCAGGAATTTTTCCTCCCCGCCCTCCTACCCAAAGAACCCTGGGAACTCTCTGGCCGCTGGACCGGCATGGGCGACAACATGTTTCGCCTCAAGGACCGCAAGGGCGCTGAGCTCTGCCTCGGCATGACCCACGAAGAGATCATGACCTGGATCGCACGCTCCGAGCTACGCAGCTACAAGCAGCTCCCCCAGATCTGGTATCAAATCCAAACCAAATTCCGCGACGAGCCCCGCCCCAAATCCGGCCTACTCCGCGTCCGCCAGTTCACCATGAAGGACTCCTACTCCTTCGACATCGACGCCGCAGGCCTCGACAAATCCTTCGACCTCCACGACGCCGTCTACCGCAAAATTTTCACCCGCTGCGGACTCAATTTCGTCGCCGTCGAAGCCGACTCCGGCTCCATGGGCGGCAGCCAATCGCAGGAGTTCATGGTCTACACCGACGCCGGTGAAGACCTCATCGCCTCCTGCCCGGTATGCAAATACGCCGCCAACCTTGAGAAAGCCACATCCAAACTCGACCCCGTCAAGGAACTCGAACCTACAGCCGACAAGCCGGAAGAAATTCACACCCCCGGCATGGGCGCAATCGCTGACATCGCCGCCTTCCTCAAAATCTCCGAGGCCAACGACATCAAATGCGTCGCCTACATGGCCCGCAAAATTAGCTCCGATGGTCCAGGTAGTTCGAATCGTGACACCTGGCACGGAGTCGCCTGCTTCCTTCGCGGCGACCACCAGGTCAACGAAACCAAACTCCTCGGCTCCATCGGCGCAGCCGAACTCCGCACCATGGCCGCCGAAGAGCTCTCTCAATTCTTCTCCGGCCCCGCAGGCTTCCTCGGCCC
>CAIMNN010000434.1 GCA_903842845.1 uncultured Acidobacteriaceae bacterium
CCATCTACGGTCATCTCTCCGCCGTTTCCGTTCTGCCCGGTCAGCATGTCACGCGTGGCGAGGTCATCGGTTATGTCGGCCAATCCGGCCGCGCTACCGGCCCGCACCTCCACTACGAAGTGCGCGTGCACAAGGTCCCGGTCAATCCACACAAATATCTCCGCACCAGCTTTGAGCAGTTGACCGCCGGCACACCCACAACGGGCCAGCCCCTCGGCGACTGACCCGCCGCCTTTACAAATTTCAAGCAATCAACAGGACCGGCGATTAGCCGGTCCTTCATCTTTTTTGTCCGGCCGATCGCCGGTCCGTTTTGCTTGTTGCCCTCCCTGATTCACGCCGTACACCCATGCCGATTTAGAATTCAATCGTCGGAGGCCGCATGCGCAACCCCGCTCTTCTCTCAATTCTCACTCTCGCCCTAGTGCCGCTCTTTGCGCAAACCGGCCAGCCCGTTCATGGCGGTGATGGCGTCAAACTGCCTGCGCCCCCACAAGCTGAAGCGCGTCCAGTCACCGATAAGTACTACGGCACCAAGCTCGTCGACAACTACCGCTGGCTCGAGGATGCGAAGAGCGACGAAACACGCAATTTCATCGATGAAGAGAACAAATTCACCGAGCAATATTTCAATCAAGCCCGCATACGTCCGCATGTGCAGGAACAGCTCGACGCACTGATGCATGTCGGCGTTGTAGGAATGCCCGTGCAGCGCGGCGAGAATTATTTCTTCTTAAAGCGGCTCGCCGATGAAGATCAGGCCTCCATCTATCTGCGCCGCAGTTGGACAGGCAAGGACGAGCGCCTCCTCGACCCCGGCAAGTTCAGCAAAGACCCCAACACATCCATCAACATCAGCGACATCTCACGCGACGGGCAGTTGATTGCATTCTCCATTCGCGAGGGCGGCGCTGATGAAGTGGTGGTCCGCATCTACGATGTGAAGAACGCGAAAACCCTCGAAGATGAACTGCCAAGCGCGCTCTACAACTCCATCCTGTTTTCTCCCGACGGCAAGCAGCTCTACTACTGCCGCAATTCGCAAAAAGGAACGCTGCTCTACCAGCACACCATCGGCCGACGCAACTCAACCGATGAGCTCATCTTCGGTCACGAGTTTCACGGCGAACCCCTGGGTCCCATTGACATGTTCAGCGCCTCCATCACTGATGATGCGCGCTACATGATCATTCACATTTCGCGCGGCATACCCGCCAGGCGCGAAGACGTAGTCTTCCGCGACCTGCGCAAACCCGGTTCGCCCTTTGACATTCTCGTCTGGGGTCTCGACGCGCTCTTCAATGCGAATTACGCCGGCGGCAAATGGATGGTCCACACAAATTACAAAGCGCCGAAGTGGCGCATCCTCGAGGGCGACCCCGGCATTCTCCCCGATGTCTGGACCTCGCTCGTCCCTGAAGGTGAAGACGTCATCGACGCAGCAAGCATCGTCGGCGGCCACCTCTACCTTCGTCGCCTGCACAATGTTCTTCCACAAGTAGATGAGTACACCCTCACTGGTCATTACATCCGCCAGCTCAACTTCGGCGGCATAGGCTCCATCTCGTCGCTCGCAGGTCGCACCATCGACCGCTACGGCTTCATCAGTTTTCAATCCTTCATTCAACCGCCGACCATCTATCGCATCGACTCGACAACCGGCAAGCAGGAACTTTTCTGGCAATCGAAAATCCATTTCGACACCGACCAATACGAGCTCAAGCAGGTCATCTACACATCGAAAGATGGAACCAAGGTTCCCATGTTCATCGCCGGCAAAAAAGGCTTGAAGCAGGATGGAAGCGAGCGCATGCTGATGACCGGCTACGGCGGCTTCGACCTCAGCATGACGCCGGCCTGGAATCCGATGTACGCCTGGTGGCTCGAGCAAGGCGGTTGGTTCGCGTTGCCCAACCTGCGCGGTGGCGGCGAGTTCGGCGAAGAGTGGCACAAGCAGGGAATGTTCGAGCACAAGCAAAACGTTTTCGATGATTGGTTCGCCGCGGCTGAATATCTCATCGCAAACCACTACACTTCGCAACAGAATTTCGCAATCACCGGTCGCTCCAACGGCGGACTGCTGATGGGTGCGTCAATGACTCAGCGCCCCGAGCTCTTCAGTGCCATCGCGTGCGGTTACCCGCTTCTCGATATGCTCCGCTATCAAAAATTTCTGCAAGGCATTCACTGGACCACTGAGTACGGCTCCGCCGACAACGAAGACCAGTTCTCGTATCTGCTCAAATACTCGCCCTATCAAAACGTCAAACCGGGCGCTAAGTACCCCGCCATCTACTTCTTTACAGGTGATAGCGACACGCGCGTCGACCCGCTGCACGCACGCAAGATGACCGCGTTGATGCAAAGCGCAACCGCAAGCGGCAAACCTGTCCTGCTCCGCTACAGTCTCAAAGGCGGCCACAGCTCGGGTGTCAGCGTGGAGCAGGCAATTGAGGATTACACCGACATTCTGACCTTCTTGTGGACTGAAACTGAACAGTTGTCACATAAGTAATCAAAAAAATCTGCGGACTGCTGTGAGTACTCAGTGGCAATCCGTAACGTAAATCAACACGCCACGCTACCGATAAATAGAGTGCAGGAGTCCGACGCCTGCGTTGACTTGTGATGCGGCAACGAACACAAACACGGCGAAGTGTGCGCTTAAAAGCCAAAGCGCCGGCGCGCGCAAAGGCTTTGCACTTTCTACCCGGCTTTCAACCCTCAGGCGCCCAGCATTGGCCCACTCCGCACGATCTCTACTCCGCGCTCCTTAACAAAGAATTTGTCCTTTACTATCAGCCCGAGCTTGAACTCGCCACGCACCGAATCGTCGGCGTTGAAGCGCTCATCCGCTGGCGTCATCCGCAACGCGGCGCTGTAAATCCCGCTCAGTTCATTCCGCTTGCGGAAGAGTGCGGACTGATCCTTGACATAGGCCGTTGGGGCCTTGGCGAAGCGTGCAGGCAGATGCGCATATGGAACAGCATGGACCCATCGCTGAACCGTCTGCGCGTTTGCGTCAATCTCTCCGCGCGCGAGTTCGCCAAAGAAGATATTTGCGATCACATCGAAGAGCTTTTGCGCGTGCATGAGCTCGATGCTATGCAGCTTGGCGTTGAGGTCACTGAGACCAGCCTGATGACCAACCTCAGCACAGCTGTTAACGTTCTGAGTCGCCTGCGCCAGATGGGTGTCGCCCTGCTGATGGACGACTTCGGCACCGGCTACAGTTCGCTGAATTATCTTGAGGCCTTTAACTTCGACGTGCTCAAGATAGACCGTTCCTTTGTCTCTCGCATGGCCGCCGGCAACAATGCGCAGAAAATTGTTCGGGTCATCATCGAGCTCGCGCGCGTTCTCAATATGGAAGTCATCGCCGAAGGCATTGAGACGATGGAGCAGTACAAATTACTCGCACGCCTCGGTTGCCGATATGGCCAAGGTTTTTTACTTGCGCGTCCCATGCCTGCCGAGGATGTAACGCGGCTATTGCAACTTCCTGGAAAAATATTGCCGGAGTCCTCCTTTGACCGCCGCACTGAGGGATTGCGCGAAATCGCTTGACGCGTTTCATTGTGGGAAACTGCTTGGCAGAGTTTCAGTTTTGTATTAGGCGTTGCAAAAATCTCGAACACTACTCTCATGAAATCAATTTCCAGCTAGCATCGGTTCATGGGACTCTTCAATTCAAATCCCGACAAGAACAACGACTTTGCCGGTGTGGTGGCCAATGCGCTCAAAGGCCAACCTGATCCACCAGCGACTGAGCCGTACATGGACGACACGCTCTCGCTCAGTTATGAAGAAGCTCTAAAGAAGCACACACGTCGCCCACTCGCCGATGAAATGTCGCGCATCGGTGAACTTGCCGCAGCAGAGCTGCAAACGCGCCGCGCTGGCTTCGTGCCGCAAGAGCAATTCGAAGCTGCCGCGCCGCTTATTAACGCCAAAGCCGCCAGCATCACGCTGCGCATGAGCAAAGAGGAATCTGCAATATTACGCAAGCGCGCCACAGTTGCAGGCATCACAGTTTCCGCATATATTCGCTCCTGCATCTTTGAGGCCGAAGAGCTGCGCGCGCAGGTGAAGAACGCGCTGGCTGAGATTCGCCTGAGCCGCGCGGCTCACCAAGGCTGAGCGTTAATCAACTTTGCAAAAAATAGCCTTCAGGTATTCAGTCTCCGGCATGGTCAACACAACCGGATGGTCAAGTGCCGCGCCGCGCCGCTCCAGCAACTGCACATGCCGCTTCATGTCCGATGCCGCCGCAGCCAGCGAGCTCTCCAGATCAGCCCACGAAATATGATGCGAGCAAGTACATGTGACTAACAGCCCACCGGGGTTCAACATTTCCAACGCACGCAGATTCAACTCCTTGTATCCACGCAGCGCGCCTTCAACCGCGCGCTTTGATTTTGCAAACGCCGGTGGGTCAAGCACGATGACATCGAACTTATCGCCATTCTTCGCCCACTCGCGCAACAGTTCAAAAGCGTCGGCCTCAACCCACTCAACATCCGCCTTGAGGTGCTTCTTGTTTGCCGCATAATTGCGCTCGGCAACTTCAAGCGACGCATGCGAAGCATCAACGCCTATCACTTCACTCGCAACCCGCGCCAGATGCAGCGCAAAGCCGCCCTGGTACGTGCAGATGTCGAGCGCACGCCCAGTCGCTCCCAACTTCGCCGCCCATTGTTCGGCCGCCAAATAATTCACGCGCTGGTCGAGGAATGCTCCGGTCTTCTGCCCTGAGTTGGCATCAAATTCATACGCGAGTCCATTGATGTGAAAAGTTGTGCTGAGCTTCGGTGACTTTGCATTCTCTGTGTACAGCGGCTCAATCTGCGGCGCGCTCAATCCTTCGAGCTCGCGGATGCGCGGGTCGGGCCGCTCGACGATCGTCGCCGGTGCAATCTCATCACGCAGCACGTCGACAACAACTTTGCGAACCATTGCGTTGTCCAGGCCACGCGTCAACACCTGGACGATCACCAGGTCGTTGTACTTGTCGATGATGAGGCCCGGAATTTCATCGGCCTCACTGAAGCAAAGCCGCCATGCGTCGCTTTCCGCCTCCATCAACTTTTTGCGCTCGTGGATAGCCGCACGCAAGCGCGACTCAAGTATCATCAGCCACGCCGCTTCATCTATATCGCCGCGTGAAACCATGCGCAACATGATTTGCGAGCTGGGGCTGTAAAGCGCCGTGCCAAGCAGAATTCCACGGCCGTCGACAACAGCAAGCAGACTGGGCGGCTCATCCTTCGGCGCAACCACTTCGATCACGTCACTTGCATACACCCAAAGATGACCTGCGCGCACGCGGTCTGACGCGCGACGTTCCACGATTGCATGAGCCTTCAAGGTTTTCTGCGCTTTCGTCTGCTCATCGGCGCTCACCACAATACTTTTCTTGCTCTTCGGCTCTTTCATTTACCCTTCGTTTCTGCTTGTTTTTTTGCTGCTTCGGTTGCTTCGTCCAGTTTCTTCAGCATCGGCGCAATCTCAGGATTGGCCATAAAATTCTTCCACAACAAACCCGTCCGGTAATTCTCAATCATCACTGCAATCGGCGACTGGTTCAATCCCATCGAGTGCGTTGAAACCCAATGCAAAGTCTCGTTGTAATTGTCCGCCGGACCGTAGACAGTCCACAGCTCCGCGCCAAGGTCGCGGTAATAATGCTTGAACGCCGCCATCGACTCCTTCGGCGTGAACGGGAACGAAGACAGCGCGCCAGTGAGCCCAATCGTTCCTTCGTCGCTCATCTTGTCAGGCGCAGGCGTCGTGTAATCCATCGGGCCAAAGCCTGCGGTCAATCCCCAAGCATTGTCGCCGTAACCCGCAAAGTGCTTCGGATTCTCGACGCACCACGCATGATTGATGAGCGCAATGTTGCGGCTGTTCTCAAAGTACGAGCTGGTGAAACGGTCTTTTATCTGGTGCGGGTCAAACGCCACAAACTGGTAATGAATGAAGAACAGCGGCCCGCCCGAACCGACACCAACATCCAGCTTGATGCCCTCATACGTGTTGCCGTTGCCGTAGTGGTTGCCCTCTGTCGAACCTGACCAACCCTGGCGATAATGCTGCGCCAGTTCGCTCTGGCTCGCCCAGCCGCTGTAATACATGCTCGCCGGAACCGGATGCGTCGGCGATGCAATCGCCAGCAGATAGATAGGCATCGTCTCGTTGTCGCCGATCAGCGGATGGTGTATCTGGAATCCCCACTCGGGTGACCAATGCCAGTAAAGAAAATCGCCCTGCGCGGTCTCGCGGTACCAATCCCACTCAACGCCTTCCCACAATTTTGTGATGCGCGCATAAATCGCCTCGCCGCGCGCGCCGTCATTCTTGAAGTACTGCCGCGCGGTCAACAGTCCCTGCATCAGGAACGCCGTCTCCACCAGGTCGCCACCGTTGTCCAACATTCCAAAGAGCGGCATCGTCTCCGCCGTCTGGTCATTCATGTAGTGCGACCACGCGCCGTGATATTTAGGCGCACGCTCAAGAAAGTTGAGAATCTTCTCCATCCGCGCCAAGCCTTC
This sequence comes from uncultured Acidobacteriaceae bacterium, assembly GCA_903842845.1. GTDB lineage: Bacteria > Acidobacteriota > Terriglobia > Terriglobales > Acidobacteriaceae > CAIMNN01. The sequence continues at coordinate 6,552 of CAIMNN010000434.1, forward strand.
GTCGCGCGTGATGAACTTGCGGTCGACTCCGACCACTAGCGCCTCAATGCCGAAGCCGCTCGCGCCCGTTGCAACAATGCGCTCATCGCCGGGAATGTTCTCACGCGCCATGCCTGAGTTCGCCCCGCCGCCATTCCAGATGTAACTGAACGCGCCTTCCTGCAACATGGTCAGCATTTCGTCGTCGGACATTTCATGCGTTGATGCGGAGACCGTTGCTGAGTAATCAGACTTGGCCTCGTCCATGCCATCATAGACAAAAGCAATCCGGTATGTTGCCTTCACACCAGGCTTGCCGATGAAGTCAACATATAAACCAACTCCTGGACGCATGATCCCGATTGGTTTGAATTCACCTCCATCGGAAGAGCGTTCAATATTAGCAGTATTAGCAGTAATATTAGTAGCATCTGCTGTATTATTAGCAATATTTGCATTAACTTTACTATATATATCTGAAAGTATATCAGTTAAACTGGTACCATCACCTCCAG
>CAIMNN010000435.1 GCA_903842845.1 uncultured Acidobacteriaceae bacterium
AGGCCATCGACGCAGAACGCAAGCGCATGACCGAGTTTGACCACCTCGCAAACGGCGACGATGCAAAACCATAAACTGCTCGTACGAATTAAACTGAATCCTGTATATGCATGGAGCTCCTCGTGGGCCTCATGCAACCTCAATTTCAGGATTCCCCATGCGCCTCTCGCTCTCAATCGCTGCCCTCGCTCTCTTCGCTCCTCTTGCTCTCGCCCAGCACAATGACCCCGCCGCCATCCGCATCAACAATCGCGGCGTCGCCGAGATGGGCCAGCAGATGACCGAGCGCGCTGCGGCCACCTTCACCGAGGCATTCGACAAGGACCCGAAGCTCGCGCAGGCCGCCATCAACAAGGGCATCTCGCTCCTCTATCTTCAAAAGATCGACGAAGCCAAAGCCGCGCTCAACGCGGCCATCGCGCTCGATGCCAAAAATCCCCAGGCCTGGTACAACCTCGGACTCGCACAGCACGCCGACAACGAACTCGAGCCCGCCCTCGCCAGCTTCAAGCGCGTCGTCGAGCTCGACCCCCGCGACGTCGACTCCTACTATTACCAGGGCGTCTGCTATCAGGAGCTCAAGGACTTCGACAACGCCATCGCCATCCTCAAGCAGGCCCTCGCCATCGACCCCGTCCACGCCTCCGCCGAGTTCGCGCTCGCACGTTCGCTCCAGCGCTCCGGCCGCACCGAAGAAGCCAAGCCGCACTTCACGCGCTTCCGTCACTTGACCACCACAAAAATCTCCGCCGCCATCGGCCTCGCATACGGCGAGCAAGGCCACTACTCCACCGTCTCCACCGTCGCCGAGCCCTCGCCCGCGTCGCCCAAGTCCATCGCGCTCCACTTCAAGCCACAGCCGCTCCTCACCGCCGCTGAAGCTAAATTCCTCACCGGCCCCGTCTGCGTACTCGACACCACCGGCACCGGCGTTGAAGACCTCATCCTCCTCGGCCACTCGCCGCGCCCGCTCACCATCCTCCATCCCGCCGGCGACGGCAGCTATTCGCAGATCGACCCCGCGAGCCTCGGCCTAACTCTCACCGGCAACGCCATCGCCTGTGCCGTCGGCGACTACACCGCCGAAACACTCAACTCCATCGTCATCGCGACAGATACGCAATTGCTACTCTTCCACAATCTCGGCCACGGAAAGTTCGAAGACGCAACCGCCGCCTCCGGCCTCACGCCAAAAAATCACGTCTCCGGCCTCACCTTCCTCGACTACGACCACGACGGCAACCTCGACCTCTTCATCACCGGCTCACCGCTCGCCGCTGGCCAACCCGCAAACATCCTCTGGCGCAATGTCGGCAACAAAACCTTCACCGACAAAACCGAAGACACCGGCATTGGCGGCAGCACACCCACAACCTCCGCCATCCTCACCGACTTCAACAACGACCGCGCCGTCGACATCGCCGTCGCCGGCACATCGCCGCTCATCTACGTCAATCCGCGTGAAGGCAAATATCCCACCCAGCCCATCATTTCCACTAATCTCTCCGCCACACGCGGCATCGCTACAATCGACTACAACAAATCCGGCTGGATGAGCATCGCTCTCACCCACACCGCCGCGCCCGGCCTCTCGCTCTGGCAGAACACCGAAGGCCCCAACCACGCCGGCCGCGCCTTCACTCGCGTCCCGCTTCCACTCACCGGTGCCACCGGCGGCTACGGCCTCACGCCCGTCGACCTCGACAACGACGGCTGGCTCGACCTCGCCGC
>CAIMNN010000436.1 GCA_903842845.1 uncultured Acidobacteriaceae bacterium
CCACCGGTTCGGGCGTGCGCGATGAAGGCTTGGGAATTGTGGGCCGGTCGTGCGAGTTTGAGTTCACCAAGCAATAGGCGGCTGGTGGTTTCAATTCATTAGATTTTTCGGAAAAAGACCTAACATTTGCATGGTTTGCAGGCTGGATTTTGCCTGAATTAAAAGTGTGTCGAGTGAGCCGTACATCACATTGCGCAAATTCTACATCTGTGTATAATTCGTGCGGTTTGGAGGCCGTCTGCAAACGGTACGCCTGTGGAATGACGGGCGGCGCTCCACAAAAAAGGAGTTCAGTCATGTTAAAAGAGGCCATCCGCCATCAGCTTCCACTTGCGCAAAGAATGAGCCGGCTCGGGACCGAGACGGCGTTTGAAGTTTTGCAACGCGCACGCGCGCTCGAGAAACAAGGGCGCAACATCATTCACCTCGAAATTGGCGAGCCGGATTTTGACACGCCGAAGAATGTGGTCGACGCGGGCGTTAAGGCGCTGCAATCCGGCTGGACACACTATGGACCATCGGCGGGTTTGCCGGAGATGCGGCAGACCATCGCCGACTATGTTGGCCGCACGCGCGGCATCGACGTTGCAATGGATGAAGTGGTCGTCGTCCCCGGCGGCAAACCGATCATGTTCTACGCAATCCCCGCGCTCATCGACGAGGGCGACGAAGTCATTTACCCGAACCCCGGATTCCCTATCTATGAATCGATGATCAATTACGTTGGCGGGCACGCGATACCGATACGGTTGAGCGAAGAGCGCGACTTTGCGATGAACGTCGACGACCTGACGCAGCTCATCACCAACAAGACGAAGCTGATTATTTTGAACTCGCCGCAGAACCCGACCGGCGGCGTGCTGAGCCAGCACGAGATTGAGCGCGTGGCGGAGATCATCGGCGACCGCAACATCATGGTCCTCACCGACGAGATCTACAGTCGCTTGCAGTTCGAAGGCGAGCCGTCGTCGCTGCTGAAGGTTCCAGCGATGCGCGATAGAACCATTCTGCTCGACGGCTTCAGCAAGACGTACGCGATGACGGGCTGGCGCATGGGCTACGGCGTAATGCGGCCGGACCTGGCAGCGCACATCACACGGCTGATGACGAACTCCAACAGCTGCACGGCGAGCTTTACGCAGATGGCCGGCATTGAAGCGCTGACCGGCGATCAGAGCGCGGTCGACATGATGCGCAAAGAGTTTGAGCGGCGCAGCAGATCTTTTGTCGACGGCTTGAACAAGATCAAGGGCTTCAACTGCCGCATGCCGAAGGGCGCGTTCTATGTTTTCCCGAACATCGTGAAGACGGGATGGAAGTCAAAGCCGTTGGCCGATGCGTTGCTGGATGAAGCAGGCGTTGCGGCGCTGAGCGGGACTGCCTTCGGCAGCTTTGGCGAAGGGTATCTGCGGTTCTCAGTCGCTAACTCGATGGAGAATCTGGCAGTGGCGTTGGAGCGGATTGATGCATGGACGAAAGAGCATCTGAAGTAATTGAACGGAACTAGAAGAAGGAGAAACCCATGGCGCTGAGGAACTCGGCAACTGGTGCAATTCGTCGTGCGTACAACGTTGAACAATTGAAGGCGGCCGCGGCGGAGATGCGCGGCTACAACCTCATCTCGCTGAACGCGGCGGGGTCAGGTCACTCCGGTGGTACGCTCTCGTTGATGGACCTCACGGCGGCGCTGTATCTGCATGCGGCGGAGCATGACCCGGAAAATCCGAACTGGGCCAAGCGCGACCGCATCGTGTGGTCGGCGGGGCACAAGGCGCCCGCGCTCTACATCTCGCTCGGCTACGCGGGCTTCTGCGCGCTTGAAGACACTATGACGCTGCGCAAATTGAGCACGCCGTTCCAGGGACATCCACACTGGCTCAAACTTCCCGGCGTTGAGGTTTCAACGGGCTCGCTGGGGCAGGGGTTGAGCATCGCGGTCGGCATGGCGTTGGCCGCGCGGCTCGACAAGCAGGAGCACAAAGTTTTCTGCATCATGGGCGACGGCGAGCAGCAGGAGGGCCAGGTGTGGGAAGCGGCGATGGAGGCCGGGCACTTCAAGCTCGACTCAATCATCGCGATCATTGACCGCAATCTGCTTCAGATCGACGGCTGGGTGAAGGACGTGATGAACGTTGAGCCGCTCGACGAAAAGTACCGCGCCTTCGGTTGGAACGTGATTGAGATCAACGGGCACGATATGGCTGAGGTTGTTGCGGCGTATGAGAAGGCGCGCAATCACAAGGGCCAGCCGACGCTCATCCTTGCGAATACGATCAAGGGCAAGGGTGTGAGCTTTATGGAGAACCAGGCGGGCTGGCACGGGAAGCCGCCGAACAAGGAAGAGCTTGCGAAGTCGCTCGCAGAGCTGGGCGTTAGTTCGCTGCCGGTGGAGAAGTTGTTGGCGCATGCGGCAACGTGTCAGGCAGCGATCGACAAGCGGCTGGCGGCGAAGATGCCGAAGTTCGGCGCCGATTACTGGTGGAACGCGGGCGACACGATGAAGGTGAAGATGGAGCCGACGCGCATGGGTTTTGGCCGCTCGCTGGGCAAGAACGGCGGCGACGAGCGTGTTGTGTGCATCGGGCTTGATATTTCGGGCTCGATTACCATCAGCGATTTTTACGCGGGCAAGCCGGAGCGCAAAGAGCGCTGGCTGAGTTTGGGCATTGCCGAGCAGTCGGCGACTTCGGCTGCTGCGGGTCTCGCGCGCGAAGGCAAGCTGCCGGTGCTGGGCTCGTATGCGACGTTTTCAGCGGCGCGTAACCTGGATCAGATTCGCGTCTCGGTTTGCTACGCGAATTTGAACGTGATGATTGCGGGCGCGCATGGCGGCGTTTCCGTGGGTCCCGATGGAGCGACGCACCAGGCACTGGAAGACCTGTTCACGATGGCGGGGCTGCCGAATATGGCTGTTGTTGTTCCGTGCGATGTGGTTGAAGCGCAAAAGGCCACCGACTACATGCTGATGAATTACGTGGGGCCGAAGTACATTCGCTTTGCGCGAGAGGCGACGCCGGTTATCACGAACGAGGCGACGCCGTTTGTGTTTGGGAAGGCGAACATGATTCGTCTACGGCATGAGGGCGCGGATTTTGCTGCGGCGTTTGAAACGCGCCTTGCTTCCGATTGCCTGAATGAGGTCGAGGACCTGACCATCATCGCACTGGGGCCGATGGTTCCCGAGGCGATGCGTGCGGCGCGGATTCTCAAGCATGAATATGGATATGTCACGCGCATCATCAACATGCACACGTTGAAGCCGATCGACGCCGAAGCGGTTGTGCGGGCGGCGCGTGAGACGGGCGTGGTGATCACGGCCGAGGAGCACCAGATTGGCGCGCTGGCGTGGCGGGTATCGGGCATCATCACCGAGTCCGAAGAGCTGTACGGCCACCCGGTGCTGACCGGAGCAATCGGCGTGAAGGACCGCTTTGGCGATTCGGGCGCGCCGTGGGAGTTGATGAAAGAGTTCGAAGTCAGCGCCGAGCACATCGCGGCGAAGGCCGTTGCGCTGATGGAGAAGAAGAAGTAATTTTCCTCGCTGAAAATTGCAGCCCACGCAGTCAGGTTGATGCGTGGGCTTTTTTTATCGCAGGCCGACCAGGCCTTTCACAGAATCAATGAGCGCCTTTGAGTCATAGCCCACGCCGTCTTTGAAGACGAGCTCGACCTTCTCGATGTTCTCGATTTTGTCGGCCGGGTTGCCGCCGAGGACGACGAGGTCGGCCTGCTTGCCCGCGGTGATGGAGCCGATGGTTGAGTCTTCGCCGAGCCACTTTGCACCGTTGAGGGATGCTATCTGGATTGCTTCGATGGGCGTGAAGCCGGCCTGAACGAGGAGTTCGATGCCGCGCTGGTCGCCGAAACCAGGCAGCACACCGCCGTAGCCGGTGGGGTCGCAACCGGCCATCAGCAGGCCGCCAGCTTTGACGAACTCGCGCTCGAAGGCCATCTCGAATTTGAGCTCGGCTTCGGGCATGGCGCGCTCGGCGACGATGGAGCGGGTGCGGAAGTAATCGGCTTCGGATTGCGAGGCGAGGCTCTTCAGCGCGCGTGACTCGCGGGCGAGCGGCGGCAGGTTGGCAGCGAAGGTTTCATAAATGGCGAGCGTTGATGTGATGGCGACGTGGTGCGAGACGAGGGTCTGAATGAGCTTCTGAATTTGTTCGCCGTGGACGTCCATTTTGACGAGTTCGTCGAGCGCCTTGCGGCCAAAGTCGGGGCACAGGCCGGGCGTTTTGCCGCTGTAGAATTCCGTGTCCACCGTGATGCCGTGTTCGAGGTTGTCGATGCCGTCGTTGGCGGCCTCAGTGAATCCGACAGAACAAAGATGACCGGTGACCTTGATGTTGCGCGCATGGGCATGATTGATTGCGGTCTTGAGTTCCTCAGGCGTGATGTTCATGTAGGCCTTGAAGCTGGTTGCGCCCTCGGCGGCCCAGAAGTCGACGGTGCCTGCTGCATCGTCAGGGCCGGAGAGTTGGTGCATGTTCTCAGTGAATGCGCCCGCGCCTTCAAGGTATGGGCCGGTGATGCGGAGCTTGGGGCCGGGGTACTGACCTGCGTCAATTTTCTTTTTGAGCTCGAGGTCGGTGTAGGGATTGATGGTGCCGGCGGTGCGCGCGGTGGTCACGCCGCCAGCGAGGTATAGGCGCGGCGCAGAGTCGGCGAGCTCGTTGTAGAAGCGTCCGCCATCGGCGATGGGCGAGGGAGCGGGGTAGAAGAGATGCTCATGCATGCCGACGAGGCCGGGGATGACTGTGCGTCCGGTGAGGTCGAGAACCTTGGCGTTGGCGGGCAGCGGCGTTGTGGCGTTAGCCGGTTCGATGGTTTGAATTTTGCCGCTGATGAGTACGATGCGCTGGTCTTCAACAGGCGCTGCACCGGTTCCGTCGATTATGCGGACGTGATTGAGGACCAGGAGGGGTGCGTCTTCTTTGATATAGGGCGCGAGCGGTGAGGGTTGTTGCGCGGAGGCGGTGAGGGCGAGGAAGAGCAGGAGGGCGAGCGTGGGGATGCGCATGTGGGACCTCGGCGGGAAGGATGGGAAGTGAGGTCAGTATCTCCGGCTAGATGGGGGATGTCAACGAATTGATTGTGTCGCGCGTTCGCGAATCAGCACCGGTATACCGTCGATGATGGGGTAGGTGAGGGAGCAGGAGGTGCAGAAGATTTTTTGTTCGGGCGCGGAGAGAATCTGCAATGGGCCGTGGCAGGTGGGGCAGGCAAGGAGTGCGAGAGAATTGGAATTTTTTTCGGTGTTTGTTGAAGCGATTGACATTGAGAAATACTCCTCAGGGGCTAAAGCCCGATTTATTTTTGGGCAATTTATGTACGGGCTAAAGCCCGTACCCTTCACGGTACACGAGAACGATGATTCAATCTATCCCCGGTCTCAAAAGCGAGACCGGGGGCACCCAAACATTTTGGTTTGTTGAGTGAAAAGCAACCGCAGATCCCTCGACTACGCTCGGGATGACAAGGCTTTTATAAGAAGTAGGAATTAATTGTGCGCGGCTTCGGCGGATTTGGTGGCGTGGTGGCCGGCGAACTCGCGCGCAATCGACTCGGTGATCTGGGTCTTGGCGGATTCGTAAGCGACGCGGATGCCGTTGTAAATTGCGTTGTCGTTCGATGAGCCGTGGCCGATGATGCAGATTCCGCGCAGGCCGAGCAGCGGCGCGCCGCCGTACTCGGTGTAGTCCAGGCGGCGGCGGAAGGCGTTGAAGGCCTGGCGGCTGAGCATTGCGCCGACCTTGCTTTTGAGCGTGCTGGTGAGGGACTCGCGGAGCAGGTCGCGCATCAGGCGGCTTGCGCCTTCGGTGGTCTTAAGGGCTACGTTGCCGATGAAGCCGTCGCAGACAATGACGTCACAGTGGCCGTTGAAGATGTCGCGGCCTTCAACGTTGCCGATGAAGTTGAGCGGCAGGGCCTTCAGGAGCGGGAAGGATTCCTTGGTGAGTTCGTTGCCTTTGGATTCTTCTTCGCCGATGTTGAGCAGGCCGACGCGGGGCTTCTGAATCTTGAGAACGCTGCGGGCGTAGATCTCGCCCATGACGGCGAACTGCTCCAGATTTTTGGCTTTGCAGTCGACGTTTGCGCCCACGTCCAGGAGGACGGAAGGCGTGCCGGTAGAGGTGGGCATGACGGTGCAGAGGGCGGGGCGGTCGACGCCGTCGAGCTCGCCGAGGACCATTTTTGCGGTGACCATGGCGGCGCCGGTGTTGCCGGCGGTGACGAAGCCCGCGGCCTTGCCAGCATGGACCAGCTTGAGGCCGACGCGCATGGAGCTGTCTTTTTTATGGCGGACAGCGATTGCGGCCTTCTCGTCCATGGCGATGCGCTCAGTGGCGTTGTGGATGACGATGGGGAGTTCTTCGTGGCGGTCGAGATGCTCAGTGAGAAGTGGACGCAGCTCTGCCTCCGGCCCAACGAGGTGGACCCGAACCGGCAAATTGCGGCATGCGCGGATTGCTCCCTTGATCTCGGGCTCGGGAGCTTTGTCGGCGCCGACTGCATCCAGAACGATATCGATGAGCATTTGCACTCGCGGAGACTAGCTGACTGCTTCCTTAACGTCGAGGACCTGGCGCTTTTTGTAGACGCCGCATTTGGCGCAAGCGCGGTGGGGGAGGGTCTTCTCGTGGCAGTTGGGGCACTCGGAGAGGCCGGCCGGGGTCAGGAAGTCGTGCGAGCGGCGGAGGGCCGTGCGGCGCTTCGAGTGGCGGCGTTTTGGATTAGGCATTTCTACTTTCCTTTCAGTACTTTGCCGCAATCGGCTTAGGCCCCAGGCCTTTGGCCGTACTCAAGCTTGGTGCAGGTGCGGACAAAAAACGTCCCCTACATTGTGTAAGGGATTGAAATATCAGGATTTAAGCCGGCTACGGAGATCCGCCATAGCCTCCCAGCGTGGGTCCACAGGACCCTGGTCGCAGGAGCAGGCGGTCTGGTTGCGGTTCTGGCCGCAGCGTGGGCAAAGTCCTTTGCAGTCGGGCTTGCAGAGCGACCGTGCGGGCAAGGACAACAAAACCTGCTCGCGCAAAACATCCTCAAGCAACAGACTACCATTCTCATAATAACCGATTTCCATGTCTGGTGCATGGATGGCGCGCTCACTTCCGACGGCGTCGACGCCGGATGGGCGGAAGATGAGGTCGAAGTCGGCGGCGAGGGGGTGCTGGACGGGCTCAACGCAGCGGGCGCAGGGCACCTCGAAGATGCCGGAGAAGTTGCCCTTAAGGCGGATATCGGCGACTATCTCCTTGGGTCCGCGGTGCTCGTGGATGACCTCGGCGCGTCCCTCGGAGTCCATCAGGCCGATCTGAATGGCCTCTTGGCCGAGGTCGACCTGGCCGGGCTGGAAGCTCAGGTCGAAGTCGAGCGGGTCATTTTCAAGGTCGAGAACTTTGATGTCCATAATTTGAGGTTACGGCGGTTGAGGGCGTGCGTCAATTGCCTGCTGAGGTGCTTTTTGGGGGATGATAGGCTGAAGTCCATGAGCGACACGTTGGAGATACGGGTGCGGCGTGCGGCGGAGGGCGACCTTGCCCGG
>CAIMNN010000437.1 GCA_903842845.1 uncultured Acidobacteriaceae bacterium
CCGGAGCATCCGCTCCGGCCTTTGCTTTCCCAACTTCAATCCACCTAAAACGGTATATCATCGTCCGATATCTCCGCCGCCTGCGAGTAATCCTCAGGCGCGCTCGCCGCACGCTGGTCATACGCCGCCGCCGGAGCGCTGCTCGACCTGCTGCCGCCCTCATCGCGCCCCGAAAGCAGGGAAATATCATTCACAATAATTTCCGTCTTGTACTTCTTCTGCCCCGTCGTCTTGTCTTCCCAGCTGCTTGTCGAAAGTTTCCCCTCAACGTAAAGCTTCGAGCCCTTCTTCACATAATCGCGAATGATCTCCGCCGTCCGCTTGAACGCAACCAGGCTGTGCCACTCCGTGCGGTCCTGCCAGTTGCCCTGCGCGTCCTGGTAACGGTCGCTCGTCGCCAGCGTAAAATTCGCCACAATCGTCCCCGTCGACGTCGACCGCATCTCCGGGTCCTTGCCCACATTCCCTAACAAAATTACCTTGTTCACACTCTTGGCCATCGTTCTCTCCTTGTCAGCAAATCTGGGTTAGCGGAAGCATAACAGAATTATCCAACTCCGCCCAACCCGCAACTCTATCTTTTCCGCAACCACTTCGCGATTCCCAACACCAGCAGCAACCCGCCAAACGGAATCGTCATAAGCGCCACCACCAGCACAAACCATCCAGGATTCGTCGTCGCGCCCGTATGCGTATACCCGCCAAAGACGGCCAGCAGCAGCACAACGCACACCGCGCCCGTACCAACCATCCCCGCACCGCTTATCAGCAGTTGCCGCGTGCCATCATCCTTCGTCTTGTCGCGCCGCTCGCTCAATCGATAAACCCCTGACCCCAGATTTCTGACATATGATTCCTAGCCTAGTGCCAACCGCAACATCACATGCGTTATCACGCCCGTCACCGACACATACAGCCACAGCGGAAACGTCCACTTCGCAATCGCCTTGTGCGTCTGGAACAACCCCATAAACGCAAAGAAGAAAGTCGTCAGCACCAGCGGCAGCGTCACTATCGCCAGCAAAATATGGCTCGACAGCAGCACCAGGTACACACTCCTCAGCGCCGCGCCCACCGGATACCGCACATCCCCATGCAGCGCGTGATGCAGTATGTAGCCGACCAAAAACAGCGTCGAAAAACCAAACGCCGTTATCATCGCCGCCTTGTGCGCGCCCTTATGCCCCGCGCGAATCTGAATGTACCCGATCAACAACGCCGTCGCGCTCAATCCATTCATCAGCGCATTTAGCCCCGGCAAAAAGCTCATCTGCTTGCTCGCCGCATCCGTCGCCGGATGCACATAGATCAACCAGAACAGAAACAGCGTCGCCGCCAAACTTATCGCCAAGATCACCAGAACCGCCCCGAGGGTATTTTTCGTCTCACTCATCTCAACGTCTCCAACTCGCATCCAGCATCAACGTCGTCAGCAGCAGCGGCAGGTAGAGCACGCTCACCTTTAGCAGGTCGCGCGCCACGCTCCGGCTCTCCACTTCGCTCTTCGCGTGCAGAATTTTTGTAAACCGAATCGTGTATCCCAAGTACAGCCCACCCAGCAGCAGCGCGATCACCGCATACACCGGTCCCGCCAATCCCAGCCACCACGGAACCAAACTCACCGGTATCATCAGCACCGCGTAAAACAACGCCTCGATAACCGTCGACCAGCCATCCGGCTGCACCACCGGCAACATCTTTATCCCGGCGCGCGCATAATCATCGCGATACAACCACGCAATCGACATGAAGTGAGGGAACTGCCACACAAACAAGATCGCAAACAGCGCCACCCCCGGCCATTCAATCTGTCCACGCGCCGCAGTCCATCCCAGCAGCGGTCCCATCGCTCCGGGGAACGCTCCAACAAACGTCGCCAGCGTCGTCACCCGCTTCAACGG
>CAIMNN010000438.1 GCA_903842845.1 uncultured Acidobacteriaceae bacterium
CCGACCCAGAACTTCGAAGCGTGAGCAGCGGCGTAAAGCCGAAGCGGTTGCCGAACCTGCGCGAATTGGAAGGCTTTTTGAATTTGGCCAAGCGCAAGGCCGGACTCAAAGGCGAAGTCAACGTTCTGCTGGCCACCGACGCGCATCAGAAAGCGCTCAACAAACAATTCCGCAGCAAGGCGAAGACGACTGACGTGCTCTCGTTCCCCACGCCGGCCGGTATGGGTTACGCCGGCGACCTTTCCATCAGCTTGGCAGTTGCACGCAAGCAAGCCGCCGAGCAAGGGCACGCGCTTATGACCGAGTTGAAGGTTCTCATCCTGCATGGCGTTTTGCATCTCGCCGGGCACGACCACGAAGCCGACACAGGCGAGATGGCCGCGTTCGAAGAAAAGCTGCGCGCAAAGCTCGGGCTGAGTTCTAGTCTGATAGGACGCACAAAAAAGAAAGCGGTGCGCCGATGACCGTGCGAGCCATTCTGATCATCGCCGTGCTCTCGCTCATCGAGATGCTGGCTGCGTACATGCACCGCGTGTACTCGGAGTACGGCAAAATTCTCGGCCGCGAGGTGGAAGAAAATCTCGACGCGTGGGAGCAACTGGTTGAGCCGCGCCTCGGCATGACACGCGACCAGGCTGCCATGTGCGCCGAAGTGCTGGAGCTGCTCGCGCTCGGCCTCATCGCGCTCGAGCTCGGCGCCATCCTCTTTGACCGCGGCCCTGTCTACTCGCCGCCCACGCCGCTTGAGTTCACGCAGGCCATCCTCGCACTGGGGCTCATCGTCGCGCTCTTCAATCAACTGCTGCCTGCGTTGCTGGTCCTTCGCACGCGCGGAACGTGGGCGCGCGTCTTCGTCGTTCCCATCTGGCTGCTGCTGCGCATCGTCGCTCCCATCGCGTTGATAGCCGGAATCTTCCTCTCGCTGGCATCGCTCGCGAACAAGCCGCAATCGCCTGAGGAGGAAGCCTCCGACGATGTGGAAGCGCTTATCGAAGCCGGCGAAGAAGAGGGCATCTTGGAGGAGAGCGACAAGGAACTGGTTCGCTCGGCAGTTGAGTTTGGCGACACTCTGGTGCGCGAAGTGATGACGCCGCGTCCTGAAATTTTCGCCGTTCCCGGCACCTTGACGCTCGAAAAATTTCTCGACAGCTGGCGTGAGCAGAACTACTCGCGCGTTCCTGTCTATGGAAAATCGCTCGACGACATCACCGGCGTCGCCATCGCGCATGACCTTCTGCGCATCACCGACATCGAGGCAAGCACGCGCACGGTCAGCAGCATTCAGCGCCCCGTTGAATTTGTGCCCGAGACCAAGCGCGGATACGAACTGCTGCGCGAGATGCAACGCGAAAAGCAGCACATGCGCATCGTCATCGACGAGTACGGCGCGGTCGCCGGCGTCGTGACCATTGAAGACCTGCTCGAAGAGATAGTCGGCGACATCCGCGACGAGCGTGACGTTGATATACCGCTTGAAGAGCCGCTCAAGCAAGAAGACGATTCGTGGATTCTGCCCGGCAGCTATGACGTGGACCAGATACCTGTGCTCTTCGGCACACCGATCGAATTCGCCGAGAAGTACGCGGCCACGACCATCGGCGGACTGGTCAGCGAAGTTGCGGGTCGCATTCCGCATGCCGGCGAAGTGGTGCTGGTCGAAGAAACCGGGCTCAAGATGGAAGTCCTCGCCTCAACCGACCGCCGCGTCGAGCAGGTGCGCGTCTACCCGCCGGAAGTGCTCAGCGACGAAGTTTAGCGCGCGCGTATGCTTAGTAACTTCAGCATGCCTGCGCGATAATAGGATAAGAGGAAAAATTTGAAGTCAGGATTTGTTTCCATACTCGGCCGCCCCAACGCCGGCAAAAGCACGCTGCTCAACGCTCTGATTGGCGAGAAGGTCGCAATCGTCACGCCCAAGGCGCAGACGACGCGCAACCGCATCATGGGCGTGCTCGAAGTTGCCGCAAAAAAAGGCCAGCACCCCGCCGCGCAGATCGTCTTTGTCGACACGCCGGGCGTGCACCACGCCAACACGCATCTCGACAAAAAAATGATGCAGGAGGTGCACGAGGCGCTGCAAACGCGCGACGTGTTGTTGTTGATGGTTGATGCGGCCAAGCAGGTGCAGCTTTCCGAAGAGCCCAAGGGCCGCGGCGCAGCCGACAAGCAGGAGCAGGAACGCAAGGAAGAGGAGAGTGTCTTCGCACTGATACGCGAGCTCGACTGTCCGGTCTTCCTCGTGCTCAACAAGATCGACCTGGTGCCGCGCGAGAAGCTGCTGCCGATGATCACGGAGCTGAACGCGAAGGCGAAGTTCGCCGAAGTGCTGCCCATCAGCGCGCGCAAAAAAGACGGGCTCGACCTGTTATTGAAGCGCGTCATCGAGGCGCTGCCGACGGGCGAGCGGTACTTTCCGAAAGAGCAGTACACCGACCAGCCGGAGCGTTTCATGGTCGCCGAGCTGATACGCGAGCGCATTCTGCTCGACACCGGCGAGGAGATTCCCTACGCCGCTGCGGTTGTGATCGAGCAATACGAAGAGCCGACGGAAGAAGAGATTCGCAAGGCGCAAAGATACAAGAAGCTGCCGGTGACGCACATCTCCGCGGTTATTTATTGTGAGCGCGATGGGCAGAAGGCGATTCTCATCGGCAAAGGCGGCGCAAAGTTGAAAGAGATAGGCACGGGCGCGCGCAAGGAGATTGAGTCGCTCCTGGGCACACGCGTCTATCTTGAGTTGCGCGTCATTGTTGAGCCGAAGTGGCGCGAGTCGCGTGGATTTGTTGAGTCGCTTGATTGGCGGCGTCAGTTGGAAGAGCTATCTGTTCGCCAGAGCAACGAGGAAGGCTCGGAAGAGTAACTCAGCTCTCGACCCGGTTGCGGCCCTTGGATTTGGCAAGGTACATGCGCGCATCGGCGGTGGCGATAAGCTCTTTCACTGTTGTTCCGTCCTGCGGCGCCGTTGAGATGCCGATGCTGGCAGTGAGTTGAAGCTCGGTGCCGTCGCGCATTTCAAAGAGCGTTGACGCAACTTCTTTCAACAGGTCGTTCATCTTCGTGCCAGCTTCTTTGTGGTCCATGCCTGGCAAAAGCAGCGCAAACTCATCGCCGCCGTAGCGGAAGCACATGCGCAGGTCGCCCACCTCACGCGCTAGCAGAGCGCCCACCTTGCCCAGCAATTCGCTGCCATTCAAATGTCCGTACTGGTCGTTCACATCCTTGAAGTGGTCAATGTCTAAAAATGCAAGGCTGAATGCGCAACCTTCGGCGAGAGCCTCGGCGAGTTCGGGCTCAAAGCGCTCAAAGAGGTGGCGCACGTTGTGGAGCCCTGTGACCTCGTCGGTGATGGTCAAGTGGCGGATACGTGCAATGTCGCGCGCGTTCTCGATTGCGATGGCCGCGTAGTCGGACAGAATGTGCAGCATGGCGATGGTTGCGTCGTTCATCCGCGCGGCGTCTGGGTTCACAAGCTGGATGAGGCCCAGTGTACCTTCGCGGCTGATGAGCGGCATCGCGATCACCGAGCGGATATTGAAGCTCGGGTTGATGCGGCTGAACTCCGAGCCATCGGCCAGCCGCTCATCATCCTCGGGCAGAATGAGCGTGCGTCCGTTCTGAATCACCCAGCCGGAGACGCCCTCGCGCGGGCTGAGCCGCAGCGTCGACCAGTCCGTTTGCGGATTGCTCGCGATGGCGCAGTAGAGTTCGTCGGTATCGCGATCAAGAATGAGCAGGCTCCAGAACTCGGCCGGGACAAAGCTCTCCATCTGGGCGAGGATGGTTTCGAGTATCTGGTCAACATCGTTGCTTGCGGCCAGCGCGCGCGCGATTGTGTGGAAGGCCAACAGGTCGTCAACTTCTATCGGTATTATCTTGCGCTCTTCGTTCATTGCATCATCAATTCTGTAAGTTCAAGTTTTTCATAGTGCAGGTTGTAAGTAAGGCGATCACCCGCCAATGTGGACCATGGAACGCGAAGGCTTCAGGAAGCCCGGCTCGCCAATGTGATGCCGCTGTTCCTTATACCGGACAACGTTCTCAATATACGCGCCGAGTTCCTCATCGCTCAACCCCGCCCGCATTCTTCCGTAAAGGTCGTGGTCCACCTGCGAGAAAAGGCAGGTTCTTATCTTGCCGTCGGAGGTGAGGCGGATACGGCTACACGCTCCGCAAAAGGCGCGTGTGACGGGCGCGATGATGCCGAGCTCGCCGTTGCCATGAGTGAAGCCGAAGCGTTTTGCCGTCTCGCTGGCGTCGTTGGGAGGCAGATCTTTGAGCGGTGCCACGCCGCTGAGCCGCGCTACGAGCTCGTTCATCGGAATCACCAGGTCGGGCGTCCACAGACGGCCTTCTTCAAGCGGCATAAATTCGATGAAGCGGACGATGACCCCTTCTTCCTGGGCGAAGCGGGCAAAGCCCTCTATCTGGTTGTCGTTGAAGCCGCGCAGAAGGACGCAGTTGACCTTGACCGGATTGAGGCCTGCGGATTGAGCCGCGCGGATTCCGGCGAGCACGCGCTCAAAACTTTTTGGCACGCGTGTTATCTCTTCAAAGACCGCGGCGTCCACGGCGTCCATGCTGACGGTCACGCGGCCGAGGCCGGCTTGCTTGAGCGGCGCGGCCAGCCCGTCCAGCAGATGGCCGTTGGTGGTCATTGCGATGTCGAGCGGTTCGCCCGTCAGCGTGCGGAGTTCGGCGAGTGCCGTGACGAGTTCAAGCAGGCCCTTGCGCAACAACGGTTCGCCACCGGTGAGGCGAATTTTGGAGATGCCCAGCGAGACGAAGACCCGGATGAGCCGCAGGTATTCCTCGTTGCTCAGCTCGGAGTACTTCGCGCCGTCCTCACCATCGCGGCAGTAAACGCAGCGGTAGTTGCAGCGGTCGGTGATGGAGACGCGCAGGTCGTGGATGACGCGCCCGTGGGAATCGCGTAACCGTGACGGCGCTGTGTGGACAGTGGAACTCATGCCTATTCAGCCTATCGCATGGATGGTCGGGCGTGTGGGGAAGTGCAGTAAAAGCGAAACGCGCTCCGATGGGGAGCGCGCATCTGGAATTCGCATTCAAAGCGATGTGACTAGTCGATGCGCGGGGTGCCTTTGCGCAGGAAGAAGCCGGTGATGCCGAAGAAGGCGATGAGCGCAAGCGCGAGCGAGAAGTAGTAGAAGATGGGGTGCAGCCAGCCCGGCGAGTAAATGATGTCCTGCCCGACCCAGAGCAGCAGGATGGTTGCAATGACGGTGAACTGGCCGGCGATGACCAAAAAGGTGTGGCCGAGTTCGCGGCGCTTGTCGAGCGCCTCCACCTGGTCAGGGGTCAAGTTGCGCTCCGCAACGGGAAGAAGCTGGTTGGCCATTCGTCTCTCCTGAGTATTGGGGGGAATCTGGTTCGGGCGCTCGGGGCGCGCCGAAATCACTCTATTGATTGAAACACAGGCAGCGGTGGATTTCCACCCCCCGCGGGGTTGTGTTTTCAAAGTTGCCGGCATCAGTCCATCAAAAAGGCGATGGTTTGGAGCGACGTAATCTCAAACGGTTTGCGGCAGCGGATGTTGACGCAGGAGAGCTTGTCGTCGCGGCGGACCATGTAGGATTGCGCTTTGGCGAATTTGGCCCGGTCGCGCTCATCGGCCCTGGGCGGCAACTGCTGTTTTTTACGCCGCACAACCCAGCTCACCTTGTACTCGCCCGACTGGCCGCATTTGGGGCAGTTCAGCTGGTGCGTGCGCAACTCCGTGGTCTCG
>CAIMNN010000439.1 GCA_903842845.1 uncultured Acidobacteriaceae bacterium
GTGCATTGGCCGATATGCAGTGTGCATCTATGGTTTGACCGCGACATTACGGAGCTTGACCATGCGGTGCTACTGGACCGTGAGATTCACTGGATGTACAACCAGTCGAAGCTGAGGACGGGCAGTGGCGGGCGGTATCTGGAACTGGTCATCAGTGCGACACGGAGTTTTGCTGCGCTGTCGCGTGAAGATGCGATTGCGCTGGCGCTGAAGGAACTTGCGGAGTTTTTCCCGCTGGTGAGTGAGGCGAAGCTCGAAAAGGTTGCGTTGATAAAAGAAGTGCGAGCGACCTTCGGTGTGCAACCTGGTGTGGATAAGCTGCGACCGTCAGCGACTTCGCCGTGGCCGAATTTGTTTTTGGCGGGGGACTGGGTGCAGACGGGATGGCCGTCGACGATGGAGAGCGCGGCGCGGAGCGGGCATCTGGCGGCTGAGGCTTTGGCAGGGAAGAGATTATTAGTTGAAGATCTGAAGCCGCGCGGGTTGATGCGGTTTATCTAGTGCGCCAATAAATAAACGCCAATACAGACCAGCACAGCGGCGATCCAGCGGCGGCGGTCGACGTTTTCTTTCAAGAAGAATTTTCCTGCGACGGCGTTGGTGACCAGCGTGAGCGAGGCTGCGGCGGGGCCGACGAGGCTCAGATTCAGATGGTTGAGCGCGAAGAGCAGCGCGAAGAAAGCGACGGCGAGGAAGAAGACGCCGGCGAAGAAGAGCGGACAGGTGAGGACGGCTTTGATTGCGCCCTTCATTCCGGAGTGCGCGCGAATATCATCGAGGTCGCCGATGGACTTCATGGCGGCGGCGGTGAGCACTTCGCCAGTGGTTGAAGTGATGATGACGGCAGCGATCATGAAGAAGGCGAGCCAGAAGTTGGGAGCGGCGGTCATAAGTGCTGCTCCTTCTCCGGATGTTCGGTGCGCGGTGGGCCTTGAGCGACGAAGCTGACGCCGATGGTGATGAGAGCGACGCCGAGCCAGCGTTCGAGAGAGATGGTTTCGCCGAGCCAGAAGCGGGAGATAAGCACGATGATGACGTTGCCGAAGGCTGTGGCTGGGAGGACGAAGGTGAGGTCGGCCCAGGAGAGCGCGGTGAGGTAGCTGGCGAAGAAGCCGATGAGAAGAGCGATGCCGAGAGCGACCCAGGGAGTGAAGACTGCGGCGAGAAGTTCCAGCGGGTGGGAGAGGTTGATGGCGGGCAGGGGCTTCATGCCGCGGGCGAGGCAGGCGTCGCCGAGCGGTGCGCAGAGCGCGACCATGCATAGAACGCCGACTTGCTGGAGGGATAGATGGTGCTTGGCCATCAGATTTATATAGCTCCCAAGAAAAAGGCGACGCGTACAGCGCCGCCTTCACTTATTATTTCACGCGCGGGTTATGCGCTGGCTGCTGCCTGCTTGCGCGATTCCTTGACCATCTTGTTGCGCTGCGAGCGCAGCTTGAGGAAGGCCTTGGCTTCGACGTAGAGGCGAGGCACGTCGCCGTTGATGATGGCTTTCCAAACGACGCGGAACGCGGCCTTGGGGCGGAAGTAGTACTCGTCGTAGAAGCGGTGTACCATCTCGAGGATGTAGTCGGTGGGCAGACCGGGGTACTCGATGTGAGCCATCTGGTGGCCGCCCTCGTCCATCATTGCGCCTTCGTTGACGATGAAGCCGTTGGCCTTGGCGTAATCGTAGAACTCGGTGCCGGGGTAAGCGTGCGCGATAGAGACCTGGATGGTTTCGCAGTCGAGGCTCTTGGCGAAGTTGATGGTGTTGCGGATGGACTCCTTGGTTTCGCCGGGGAGGCCGAGGATGAAGTCGGCGTGAATGACGAGGCCGAGGTCGTTGCAATCCTTGGCAAACTGGCGGGCCTTTTCGACGGTCGCGCCCTTCTTGATGTTCTTGAGAATCTGCGGGTCGCCGGATTCAAAGCCGACGATGAGCAGGCGGCAGCCGGCATCCTTCATGGCCTTGAGGGTTTCACGGCTTGTGGTGACACGCGAAGTGCAGCTCCAGGTGAGCTTGAGCGGCTTCAACTTTTCGCAGAGTTCGATGGTGCGCTGCTGCTGGATGTTGAAAGTGTCGTCGTCGAAGAAGAACTCTTTGACTTCGGGGAAGTTTTCCTTGGCCCACTTGAGCTCCGCGGCAACGTCGTCGGTGGAGCGCTTGCGCCATGCATGACCGCTGAGGGTCTGCGGCCACAGACAGTAGGTACACTGCGCCGGACAGCCGCGCGTGGAGTAGAGCGCGATGTATGGATGGAGCAGGAATGGGACGTTGTAGCGCGTGACGTCCATGTCGCGCTTGTAGATCTTGGTGGCCCAGGGCATGGCATCGAGGTCTTCGATCTGCGGACGATCGGGATTGTGGATGATCTCGCCCTTCGCGTTCTTGTA
>CAIMNN010000440.1 GCA_903842845.1 uncultured Acidobacteriaceae bacterium
CCATCGGCTTTTGGCGCTGCTGCGACTCCTGCGCGCCGACATGCCGAATTAAGGCCAGCGCAGGCAACAAAAGCACTAACGCCCCGAGATATGCGCGCATCCTCATCCCCCGCAGTTTAGACCATTTAGGCCACCTTGTCCCTGACCCCTGATTCCTGATTTCTGATTTCTGCATTAATGCAACCAGCGCCTCGTTTTTTGCGTCTTAACAATATATCCTTATGGGAGGAGCACTTCCCCTGCAAATGAGCAATTTAAGACACTTCACCGGCGGCTCGCGTGCGCATTTCTGGCGCAACGCGGCTCTGTGGCTGTGCCTCGGTTTGCTCGCTCTTCTCGCCGTTGCGCAGGTCGCGCACTATCACAAGGACGCCGTCGACGCCGACAACTGCGCCATCTGCGTTGTCTTGCAGCACGCCGCGCCGCTTGAAATTTCATTGGCCGCTGTCGCACTTGTTGCTCTTGCACGCGTGGCGCCCCCGGTTCTTCAGCCGGCGCGCATCCATCGCCCGCGCCGCTCCCTGTACATCCGCCCTCCTCCCATCGGCTGATTCCGTCCCCTCGCATTGCACGCCTGCGCTCAACATCCAAGCAGCCGGCAATGCACCGGATCATCCTGCTGCTCAACCGCGGCAGAAGCCTTTTTCCCTTCAGGATGTGGAGTTCAATTGATGAAGTTTCTTATTACATGTTTTCTTGCCGCACTCTGCGCGCTCGGCCTCGCGGCGCAAAGCGGCAACACCGGCGCCATTCGCGGCACGGTCGCGGACCCAACCGGCGCAGTCATCCCCAACGCCAGCGTGACCCTCACGAATGCCGACAGCGGTCTGCATCGCAATGTCATCACCGACTCGTCCGGCAAATTCGAGTTCGCCAACATTCCATTTGGCAACTATAAGGCGACCATCAGCGCAACTGGATTCAAAAGCAGCATGCAGAACATCGAGGTTCACTCGGCGATAGGTTCTGCGCTGAATATCTCTCTCGCCATCGGCGGGGATACAGAGACAATTCAGGTCGAAGCTTCAGGCGCGCAGATAGACACCGACTCCACATTTCATACCGACGTCGACCGCGACCTCTTCATCAAGGTCCCGCTTGAGAGCCAAAGCTCCGGGCTCAGTTCGCTCGTCACGCTGACCACCCCCGGCGTCTCCGCCGATTCGAACGGCCTCTTCCACGGCCTCGGCGACCACGCGTCCAACTCCTTTTCGGTCGACGGCCAATCCATTACCGACCAGCAGAGCAAAGTTTTCTCGAACCAGTTGCCCGACCAGGCCGTCCAATCCATTCAGGTCATCAGCGGCGCGCCACCAGCAGAGTACGGCGGCAAAACAAGCCTCGTTATCGTCGCCACCACGCGTTCCGGTCAAGGTGTGACCAAACCAACCGGCAGCGTTTACGCGTCCTACGGCAGCTTCGGCTCGGCCGCTGCCGGCTTCGACCTCTCGTACGGCGGAAAAAGCTGGGGCAACTTCGTCGAGCTTGACGGCCTCAACTCCGGCCGCTTCCTCGATCCACCCGAGTTCGCCGTCATGCACGACAAAGGCAACGAAGAAAATTTCTTTGACCGCGTCGACCTCCAGCGCAACGCCGCCAACTCATTCCACATCGACTTCAATTACTCGCGCTCCTGGTTTCAGACGCCTGACACCTACGACAATCTCAACGTGCAGAACGTCGTCAGCGGCGGCGCAACCAGTTCGCCGGTCTTCGCCAACGTCGGCAACGCCGACCAGCGCTCCCAGATCAAGACCTTCAACATCGCACCCGTCTACACGCGCGTCATCGGCAACAGCGCCGTCTTGAACCTCGGCGGCTTCATCCGCCGCGATGATTACAACTACTACCCCAGCAACAATCCGCTCGCCGACCTTGGGCCCCTGAACCTGCAAACCTCGTCTATCCGTCAGAACCGCACGCTTACAAACACCGGCGTCCACTCCGACCTCTCTTACTCGCACAGCTTCAACACCGCGAAGTTCGGCGTGCAGTACGGCCAAACTTTCCTGCGCGAAAACGATTCCCTCGGCCTCGTCAGCGCAATTTACAACGCGCCCTGCGTCGACTCGCTCGGCAATCCCATCCCCGGCTACTCTGACCCCTCGCAGTGCGCCTTCGCCAATCCCAACTACGTCGCCGTCCTCGCGCCTTACGACCTCACCCGCGCCGGCAGCTTCTACAACTTCCTCGGTCGCACCGACATCAAAGAGCTCGCGCTCTACGCCGAAGACCAGATCAAGCTCGGCAACTGGAACTTCAACATCGGCCTGCGCGAAGACCTCTACAACGGCCTCACCAAAGCCAATCAAACGCAACCGCGCGTCGGCATCAGCTACAACATCAAGCCATCGTCAACCGTCTTCCGCATCTCCTACGCGCGCACGCTTGAAACGCCATTCAACGAGAACCTCGTCCTCTCCAGCCGCGGCTGCTCCGACGCCGTCCTCTCCCCGCTTCTAGCCTGCTCTTCCGGCGTCAGCCCCACCCTCGCACCCGGCTTCAAAAACGAGTTCCACGCCGGATTCCAGCAGGGCCTCGGCAAGCAGGTCACCCTCAGCGGCGAATACATCTGGAAGTACACGCACAACGCATTCGACTTCAGCGTCCTCGGCAACACCCCCATCACCTTCCCTATCGACTGGCGCAGTTCCAAAATCCCCGGCTTCGCGCTCAACCTGAACGTGCCCAACTTCCACCACTTCAGCGCTTACACGGTCATGTCCTCCGTCTCCGCGCGCTTCTTCCCGCCGCAGGTCGCAGGAGCAGGCGCAACCGTCGGCCATACCGGACTTCCCTTCCGCATCGACCACGACGAGAAATTCAACCAGACCACCCACTTCCAATACACATACTCGCGCGGAAAAATCCTCAACGGCCTCTGGGGAGGATTCAACTGGCGTTACGACTCCGGCCAGGTTGCCGGCGCCGCGCCCTGCTACAACCCGCTCTCAAACGACCCCAACTCCGCCTGTGCCGCAACCAGTACAACCCTAGGCGGCCAGCCCGCCATCGACCTCAGCCAACTCACCGCCGATGAAGAGTTCCAGGCCGGCCTCATCTGCGACGGCCAACGCGCCACTCCCACCAATCCGCTGCCCGCCGTCTGCCTCGCCAGCAACTTCGGCTCATCGCTCATCAACATCCCCACCCCCGGCACCGGCAATGCGGACACCAACCCGCCACGCATCCAGCCACGCAACCTCTTCGACGCCACTATCGGTAAAGACAACCTCTTCCACGCCGACCGCTACAAGATCAACCTCGACCTCACTGCTATCAACGTCACCAACAACTACACCCTCTACAACTTCCTCTCCACCTTCAGTGGCACGCACTACGTCACCCCCCGCGCCGTCACCGCCAAGGTGACCTTCAACTTCTAAATCTGCAAAAAGCCTCGAAAACAGCGGAGAATCCGGCCCTCGGATTTTCCGCTTTTCATTCCGCCTCCTTTTCTGCCATACTTGATTGTGCACCCCCAAAATATTCCACTCTCCGGGCGCAACTCCTCAAACACAAAAAATGAGGTCACCCCAATGTCCGCAAAGTACATCTTTGTGACGGGCGGCGTCGTGTCGAGCCTCGGCAAGGGTCTTGCCGCTGCCTCCATCGGATGCCTGCTTGAAGCGCGCGGCTTGCGCGTCAACATGATGAAGTTCGACCCCTATCTCAACGTCGACCCCGGCACCATGTCGCCCTTCCAGCACGGCGAGGTCTTCGTCACCGACGACGGCGCTGAAACCGACCTCGACCTCGGCCACTACGAGCGCTTCACCCACGCGCCACTCTCGCGCGACAACAACCTCACCACGGG
>CAIMNN010000441.1 GCA_903842845.1 uncultured Acidobacteriaceae bacterium
CTGAGCGATCGGGTCAGCGCCCGCGAGAGGCTAATTCTCCAGGCGCACTATTTCGCCGATGGCCTGAAGGACGTGCAGCAAGGTATCGATGCTTATCGACAATGGGCGGAGGTCTACCCCAACGATTGGGTGCCCTGGGTCGATATTGCCAATGAATACACCCAGCTGGGCCAGTACACGCCCGCCATCGCTGCCGGCGAGCGCGCGCTGCAGATCGAGCCGGACCGGGCCATCAACTACAGCGTGCTGGTGCGCGCTTACAAGCGCGCCAATCGATTCGCCGAAGCAAAAGCTGTCGGCCTCAGGGCCATCCAGCGCAAGAAGGATTCTGTCGGCCTGCACGCGTCGCTCTTTGAAATTGCCGTTGCCGAGCAAGACGCCGAGGCGCGCTCTCGCGAAACCGCGTGGGCCGCAAGCAACAACGCAGGCTGGTATGGCGCGTACTTCATCTACCTTCAGGCCGAAGAGAGCGCAACCGCCGGCAAGTACCGCGATGCCCAGGAACTGTTTCGCCGTTCCTATGAGACGGCGCAGAGCGAAAGCCTGGCTGAAACCGCGGACGATCTGCTGATGAACCAGGCATTGGTCGAGGCCGCCTTTGGGCAGGCCGCGGCAGCGCGCACCACCCTTGGCCGCATGCGCAACCTGGACGCCGACTCCCCGGACTTTGCCATCCTTCAAGCGGAACTCGGCAATGCCTCGTTCGCGCAGAAGTTTCTGGCCGCGCACGGCGCCGACACGCATCCCGGAACACTCATGCAGTTTGTCTCTCTCCCTCGCGTGCGTGCGGCGCTGGCCGTGCATCGCGCAAAGCCCCTCGATGCGGTCGAGGCCCTGGAGCCTGCCACTCGATATGAACTTGCCGACTACAGCGTCCTCAACCAAAGAGCCAACGCCTTGCTAATGGCCAGGCGATCCGACCTGGCGGTTCATGAATTCCAGAAGATCCTTGCCAACCGCGGGGTCGATCCTGTCTCCATCTTTCTTCCCTTGGCGCATCTTGGCTTGGCACGCGCCTATGCCATGGATAACAACTCGTTCAGAGGCCGAAATGAATATGAGAAGTTTTTCGATCTATGGAAGAATGCCGATCTTGACATTCCCATCCTGAGGCAAGCTCGGATCGAATACTCCCGCATGAAGTAATGCCGTTGTGTTTCTTTCCAAAGCAGGCTAAGTCTTCAAATCCAGCCCGATCGTCAAAGAGGAACAGCAGCGGATGAAAACAAGATTCGTCGTCCACGCACTTGGAATCCTCTACCCGAGACAACCCAGGGTTTCAGGCCCATCCCCTCCCCGGATCTGGTTCTGCATCCCCAGGGAATGGTTGCATTATCCGCCATATTCCGACCAAGAAACAGACGCTGGTAACTGGGCCACAGTGGAGCCCCAGTGAGAGCTCAAAGTCACGCGAGGTTGCCCCCGAAGCTGAGGCCAGGCAGGAGGGTATCAGTCGTCCGTCGGCTTTGCCGATCCACGGTGATGCTGGCCTGGTTCGTCGCAATTCCGCTGGTCACCAATCGATCACAGCGAGATGTAACGGGGGCAACTTTGGGGGTAACTCTTGCAGGCCGTTCGCGAACAGTTTTGGAATTCCACTGATTTATGCCCATATTCTGCAAATTATCCGTTCGCATCGCGGATTCCGAACGAGTATTCAATCCCGTCTCTGGCTACCACTTTTAAGAAACTCAGCAGTAAGCACATAAAAATTCCCACCCTGCACGGCCATTCGGTTCTGGTCTCCCATCCACAACCCACTCCCTGCAACGGCTGACCATCGCGCACCCTGCGTATCCCGCCGCAGGCGGGCCTCTATATAATTTGCGCAGTCTTGGAGTTGGATGACA
>CAIMNN010000442.1 GCA_903842845.1 uncultured Acidobacteriaceae bacterium
CGGTGACAAGCTTCTCGCCGCCAAGCTCCTCGGCATCGGCAAGACCACGCTCTACCGCAAGCTCAAGGAGTACGGCATCGCCGACCCGCTCCTCGACGAGTAGGTTTGGCAATTGAGCATCCGGGCAGCTCGTGGAATCTTTGCAGCGAGCCCTCCACAAAAAAATCTGTCACACCCTACACGCCGCACAGCGGCAAGGAGTTTTTTCTTATGAGCATCCTCATGGTTACAGGTATGGAAGGCGCAAAGAACTGCGCGACCGTCCTCTCCGCACAGCTCAAGCACGACATCGAAGTCGCCGACGGCCGCAAGCAAGCCCTTGCCGCACTGCGCCGCCACGAATTTGAAGCCGTCGTCCTCGATGAAACCCTTGCCGAGTGCGACCCCGCCGCAGCCGAATCCATCTGGGAGCACGCCGGTCTCGCCATCCCCCTCCAGGTCAACTTCGCCCTCTCCGGCGCAGCCCGCATCGAGCGCGAAATCCGCGCCGCCCTCAACCGCCGCAACCGCGAAAAATCCCTCGCCCAGCGCGCCGCCGCAGCCGCCATCGAGACCGAGCTCAAAACAACCCTCGCCGGCCTGCTCCTCCACACCGAGCTCGCCACCCGCGGCCCCGAACTCCATCCCGCCACCGCCGAGCGCCTCCGCACCGTCGCCGAGCTCGCCGGAGCACTCCGCCAGCACCTCGCCCCTCAATCCACCGCGCGCGCCAACCAGGCCGCCTGAGTTTTTTCTCGCTTCGTCCGCCACACGCCCGCACATCTTGTAGCTGCGACGCGTGCAGCAAATCAACATCTCCTGGTTGCACGCACCTCCAGCCGGAGCGCTCCTTCGCTCCGGCTTCTTTTTCGTGGAAGCGAGTTCAAACCATCAACCAGCCATCCGCTAACTCCGCTATCACCGCTAACTCCGCTAAACTAAATAGGAATGAAAGACTCCGCCGTCCTACTCATCGATTGCCCCGACCAAAAGGGCCTCGTCGCGCGCGTCTCCACGCTTCTCTATGAGCACGGCGCAAACATCCTCCACTCCGACCTCCACACCGACCACCAGCTCGGCCTCTTCTTCATGCGCCTCGAGTGGGACCTGGCAACCGACTCCAACCAAACCGCCGCCGCCTTCAACCTCCCCGCATTCGACGCCGCCTTCCGCGCCCTCGCCTCCGAGCTCCACATGAACTGGCAGCTCCGCACCAGCCGCGCACGCCCTCGCGTCGCACTCTTCTGCTCCCAATACCTCCACTGCGTCTCCGACCTCCTCGAGCGCCGACGCACCGGCGAGCTCCTCTGCGACATCCCCCTGCTCATCTCCAACCACCGCGCCGTCGAACCCATGGCCGCCTTCTACGGCATCCCATTCGTCTACACCCCAACCGCCACCGCCAATCCCACCCACGAATCAGCCCGCCAAACCGACCGCGCCACAGTCGAAGAGCTTCAACTCGACCTCCTCCGCCAGCACAACATCGACCTCGTCGTCCTCGCCCGTTACATGCAAATCCTCACCCCCGCCTTCGTCGCCGCCTACCCCTCCGCCATCATCAACGTACACCACTCCTTCCTCCCCGCCTTCATCGGCGCGCGCCCCTACCACGCCGCACACGCCCGCGGAGTCAAGCTCATCGGCGCTACCAGCCACTACGTCACCGAGGTCCTCGACGACGGCCCCATCATCGAGCAGGATGTCGCACGCATCTCCCACCGCGACCAGGTCGACGACCTCATCGCACGCGGACGCGACCTCGAACGCGTCGTCCTCTCCCGCGCTGTCCGCTGGCACCTCGACCACCGCATCCTACGCTACGACAACAAGACTGTTGTTTTTGATTGATAGTTTTTAAAATGTCAGCGCAGTAAACTCTGGACGTTTATCAATATCCGTCCAAACGCTACTGCACATTGTTCTTGAGCAGCCAATAGTTGAACCCGTCCACAATTCCCATCAGCGCCGCCTGGTTCAAATCGCTGCTGACGCCAGCCGTTATCCACGGCTCCATCCCGTCGGCAAAAAAGCTCACCGTCACACGCACCCGCGCAGCCGAATCATGCGCGCTGACATCGAGCGCCATAACGTTAAATGTGCCTAATTTCATCTCCGCCAGCACCGGGTACGCCCGCTCCAGCTCCTTGCGCATCGCCTTCGTTAGCGCATCCACCGGCCCGTCGCCCTCCGCCCGGCTCGTCGCAAGCTCTTTATCCCCGATAGATAGCGTCATAAACGACTGCACAAACCGATTTCCAAGCTCGTCCGACTCGTCAAAAATTCTCCAACTCCTGATCGCAAACCAGTTCGGCAGCGTCTTCTTCACCCGCATCGCAGCAAGACGGAAGCTGGTCTCGCTCGCCGTAAACCCGCCGCCTTCAATCATCGGCAGATTCGCCTCAAGAAATTCCTGCGATTCCGCCGACGTCAGCGGCACCCCAAGCTGCTCTGAAAGCAACATGACATTAGCACGGCCGGATTGCGCATTGACGCCGATGACCGGATTCGCTCCGACGTGTGCAGGCTCGCACCACAAGTAAGCGCCGGGGTTCTTCCTCTCGCTCGACCCATGCATCCCAGCCCACGTCCCAAACGCCCCGGGCCCGACGATGGGCGCGCCATGAGGTATCTCAAGGCTGAATGCCGCGTAAGCCGTGTGAGTCAGGGTGGTGAGCCCGGTGAGCGATTCCGCCGGAACGAACTCCGCCTCGCCGCGTAACTGCATTCCACCGACCACCGTCGTCAAATTCACGTTCCCGCAGCGTTCACCCGTCCCAAGCAGCGTGCCCTGCACCTGCGCCGCGCCAGCAAGGATGGCCGCGCGCGAGTTGGCAACGCCCAGTCCGCGGTCCGTGTGGCCGTGAAACCCAAATTTAACTCCCGGGTGAAGGGAAGTGAGGTCAGCGAAGATGGACGATACCTCTTCCGGCCCTGCTCCTCCAGTGGTGTCACAGACTACAACACGTGCGACCTTCTGCTCCGCGCATTGAGCGACCAGAGTAAATAGATAATCCTTCGCGCGCTTCTGCATCTCGGCGTCGTAAGGAATGCCGAACTCACGGCGGCCACAATAAGAGTCCATTGCGTGCTCGAGATCGATGAAAACTTCGAGGCCGTTCTGATGCAGGCAGTCGATGGTCTCGCGCGCCATAAGGAGATTTTCTTCCGGCGTCGTCTCAAGCGAGCGTTCAATGTCGAGCAGGCGCGACTTCACAACGATGACGGCGGTGCGGATGCGCTCCTTGTGGTCAAGGATGACCTTGACATCGGACCAATCTTCAACGTGAATGCCGCGGCCACGCGTGCGGCCGAAGAAAGCTGGCTTAGTCTTGCCGGTGTCGACGGTGGCAAGGGATTTGGCGAGTTCAAGCGAAAAAGTATTTGCGCCGGCGAATCCTATCTCGGCGTAGTGTACGCCGAAGGCACCCATGCGCTCGAGCAGGCCGATGGCGCTGGGGATCGAGATCTCGAGGTTCGGCTGTTGCAGCCCGTCGCGCAGGCTGGTGTCAAAAATCTCAACTTGAGGGATGGATTTGCCTGATGCTGTCAATGAACGCGCTCCCATTGTGATTCGCTTCCTACTAGGATAATTCACAAGCGCAACAGCGGTTGCGATTCGGCTCTCCTTGAGGATTTCTAATCTATTTGCCGCAAAGTTTATTTTGCTTATTTGCTTCACGCCGCCGATAGAGCTAAGCAGTAGCCGCATTCAAAAGGAAGGCGTGTCATGGTCCTGATATGGACAAAGAACCTCAGTGTTGGAGTGCAGGATTTTGACAATGACCATAAATACCTAATCCGCTTGATCAACGAGCTGGATGCGATGGTGAAGAGCGCAGGCACGAATGGCACGGTCGACAGAGATGAGCTTGAGTTCGCACTGCATCGACTGGAGAATTATTTTTTGTATCACTGCCTGCTTGAAGAAAGGTTCATGGAGTCGATCAGCTACCCATCGCTCGGGGAGCATACGCTTGAGCACAGGTATTTCTGTGAATCAGTCAAGGAGATGGTCACGAATTCCAGAGGAAGCACGGACCCCATACACGCCCACAGCGCTATGGATTTTATGTATAAGTGGCTGGTCAATCACATCAACATTGCAGATAAGCAGTATGGCGAATATATCGTGGCGAACAATATTCCACTTGCCGAACACTGCCTGCGCCAGCCAACAATCTCAGAACGGCTGCGCATCAAAGCTGCGATTGATTTGAAAAATGAGAACGACAGTGTAACGCTGCGACGGACCTACTACTAAGCCGCGACTTCCTGGTCCTTGTACTGAAGCTGGTAAAGCTTCCAGTAGAGTCCGCGCATAGCGAGAAGTTGCTGATGCGTTCCTTCTTCGCGCAGGTGGCCCTTGTGCATGACGAGAATCTTGTCGGC